>MGXQ01000017.1:15872-18980 GCA_001801405.1 Gammaproteobacteria bacterium RIFCSPHIGHO2_02_FULL_42_13
AAGTTTTTCTAACTGGTTTTCCCAATGAATTAATTTTTCATGCGCATCCAAATTTAACATGCCCGCAAATTTAGTTTGCATGGCACGCACGCAATTTAATATTTTTTCTGGATCTTTCGTCGCTTTTAAAAGTCGATCATATCGATTAAGAACCGCTAACATATCATGTTGATGCACTAATTCGCCAAAGGTCAATGGCGCGCGCTGATCAATTTTCTCAACGATTGATGGAATAAATTCTCTTAACTCAGCCGATAACTGACTTAATAACTTGCTCTCACCATCATTTGAAGACGGAGAAACAATCTCTGGGGCAAAAAACATCATCCATCGAGAAAACATAATATGGGCCTCCTTGCCAACTGCATCATCCATGACGCTCTTACCCCAATATAGTACAGGCTAAAAAGTCTGCCACCCTTCTTTGACTCCGATCCCTGTTATCTATAAAATATCTCATATTTTTCCAACCAAAGGACAATATTATGAACTTTTTAGACGGCAAACGAGCATTGATCGTTGGCGTGGCTAGTAATCGATCAATTGCATATGGCATTGCTGCTGCCATGCATAAAGCAGGTGCGCAAATTGCTCTCACCTATCAAAACGAAAAACTTCTAGAACGCGTCACCAAATTTGCCGTTGAATTCAATTCCAATATCGTATTGGCCTGCGATGTCAGCAAAGACGAAGAAATCGCACATGTTTTTGAATCGCTACAAAAACAATGGGACTCTGTGGATATCATCGTTCATTCAGTCGCATTTGCGCCCAGCGATCAACTCACTGGGGATTACGTCAATGCGGTGACGCGTGAAGGATTTAAAATCGCTCACGATATCAGCGCATACAGTTTTGTTGCATTAGCAAAAGCCGCTCGCCCGATGTTAAAACAAAATAGCGCGCTTATGACCTTATCGTATATTGGCGCCGAACGCGTTATCGCAAATTACAATGTCATGGGTGTTGCAAAAGCAAGCCTCGAAGCCAATGTGCGTTACATGGCCGAAAGTTTAGGCAAAGATGGGATTCGTGTTAATGCAATTTCTGCAGGACCTATACGCACACTTGCAGCGTCAGGCATCAAAGATTTTCGTAAGATGTTAGCGCATAACGAAACGATTACACCTTTAAAACGCAACGTCACCATCGAAGACGTCGGCAATGTTGCCGCCTTCTTATGTTCGGATTTAGCAGCGGGCGTTACCGGTGAAATCGTGCATGTCGACGCAGGATTTCATTGTATATAATCCTCAGCTCAGAGGTAAGCAGGTATTCATCGGTAGAATGGCATGTATCAGAAAACACAATGAATTATTTAGAATCAGATGAACGCTTTGCGTCCTCTGAGCTGATACCAGCTTGTTCGCATGAGTTGAAATAATCAATCGATCTCAGCTCAGAGGGTGAGTGCAAACCGACATGTCAGTAGCATATCGCAGTCGCGTGAAAGAATCGTCATCCCTGAAAATCTGCGTAGCAGATTTATCAGGGATCCAGGGAACGCTTTAGTTCTGCGCGTCGATTCCCCTGGATTCCGGATATCGCTCTGCAATGGCAGAGCGATTCCGGAATGACGACTCTCTTTTCCCTGTCCCGGAAAATCTGCTAAGGGCACATTAATCATTAAGACTTTTCATCTTCCCGCTCAATCCTAGCTATTTGTAATAAGCCATTCACGTAGAGTTGATAGTCCAGTATGCCCATGTTGTTTTTGAGGCTGGATTCGAAGACTTTCTTGTTAGCTGCGGACAATGCATCTCTATCACCGGTTTGCACTTTTTCTAAAACAATCACCGCAACATCATTTGAAGGCAACTGTACATCCGATACATTGTTTTTATTTTTTGTATCGACTCTCGGCATCTCAAACACTGCATTTAAAATATTACCTTCGACAGCTGAAGAATGCTGCGCAATATAAGCGACTTGTTGGATCGACAACCCATTTTGAGAAGCCGCCTGTTGTAGACTCATTCCTTGCTGAATCTTTTGAACAAGCGCATCACTCCACTGCTTAATTTGCTTGAGAGCAGCCTGCTGTGTTAGCGTTTTAATAATCGTCGCCTTAACGTCAGAAAGCGGTTTAACAATGGTCGGCACATGCTTGTTTATTCTCAACACAACAACATCATTATCATTTAAATTAATCGGATTGCTATTATTGTTTTGCAATAACACATCATCATCAAACGCGGCATTAATCACATTGAGGTTTTTGGTAAAAGCCGTTGCACCGCCCTCCCTGGAAAATAACTCTGTTGATTGAATGGGCAAATTAAGTTGTTTCGCCGCTATCGCCAATGTATGCGGATTCTCGTATGCTACATTAGACAATTGATCATTTAAATCTGAGAATTTCGCCTCTGCTTTTTGTTGCGCATATTCTGCAGTAACTTTATCGCGCACGTCAGCAAATGAAAATACTTTGGCTGAGCGTGTATTTAATATTTTAACAATAACATAACCTTGCTCCGCGCGAACAGGCGCAGACACCGTGTTATTGTCATGCGTCTTCATCAATATGCCTTGCACCATTGGATCAACCTGATCCGCCGTTATCCACACCGGTGTTGCCAAAGCCGGATTGTCAGAATAGGTTTGCGCAACCGCACCAAAATTCGTTCCTTTATTCAATGCTTGAGTGATCTTTGTGATTTTCTGTTTGGCATCAGATAATTGCTGTTGTGTTGCATCCGCGGGCACGCGAATAAAAATCTGCTGCAAGTTCCACTGCGCTGGTCGAGTAAAAGCAGAAATATGATCTTGATAAAATTGCTGTATCTCTTGTTGCGACGGATGCTCTTGTTTCATCAATTGCGCTAAAGATAATTCGATATAATCCACGCTCACTTTTTCAGGCAACGTAAAATCATCTTTATGTGAATCATAATATTGCGAAATAGCATCGGGGGTCAGCTTCACCTGCGACATAAAACGACTCATGGGTACAACCACATAGCTGAATTGTCGTTTTTGTTTAATAAGCTCAACGGCCTGTTTTAACTCACCGGGTAAACTAAAATTTGTATTAGCTAACCCCACTTTTAACTCGGTCATGAGAATTTGATCTTTCATTTGAGCCAAAAACTCATCCGGTGAATACAA
>MGXQ01000017.1:19036-19277 GCA_001801405.1 Gammaproteobacteria bacterium RIFCSPHIGHO2_02_FULL_42_13
AAGCGTTCTTTTGAAAACACCCCATTCAATTGAAAAATTGGCATTTTAGCCAATGTCACTTCTAATAGTTCCGGTCCAACTGCAAATCCCGCTTGTGAAATACCCTGATGCACAACAAGACTACTAACCAATCCTTCTAGCGCAGTTGATTTGAGCTCCTGTTCAGATTGATCATGAACAGAATAATTCGCGCCCCATTGTAATTGCTTTTGTCGTTTTAATTGATTGTATGCTTGATCGA
>MGXQ01000017.1:19412-19496 GCA_001801405.1 Gammaproteobacteria bacterium RIFCSPHIGHO2_02_FULL_42_13
CTTGTGATTTATCTCGAATGGACTGTAACATTCCAAACTCCTAGCCGTATGAAAATTCAAAAAAACCGGCAAAACTCTTTAAAA
>MGXQ01000017.1:19597-19739 GCA_001801405.1 Gammaproteobacteria bacterium RIFCSPHIGHO2_02_FULL_42_13
TGACGGATGGGTGTACTAGCCGCGATGGCGCTGTGCTTTTATTGCGCGAACAGGCAAAGATTCCTTTCCCCCAATACCCTTCATTTTTTGCCAACCTGCTTGTTCTTTCCTATCAAAACTGGTTGCGCTTTTACAACAAGCA
>MGXQ01000018.1:0-15522 GCA_001801405.1 Gammaproteobacteria bacterium RIFCSPHIGHO2_02_FULL_42_13
CTATGTAAGCGTTTTCTCGAATGAAGAACGTTCAAAGATGACCTCAAGATCGGCGATGATTTTTTATGGATAATTATCTGGATGACTATATACTTAATCGGTCATATAAAATATTATTAGTCGCTCAGGCAACCAACAATCAGGATGGTATTAATATGGCTAAATTACATTTTTATTTTTCCGCAATGAATGCGGGCAAAACGACGACGTTATTGCAATCTTCTTATAATTATAATGAGCGCGGAATGGATACCTTGTTGTTTTCACCCGCGATTGATGACCGTTATGCCGCCGGCACCATTACATCACGCATCGGATTAACATCGACTGCTGTAGCGTTTGACGAGCATTTTAATTTTTTCGCGCATGTTGCCAATGCCATACAGGTCAATCGCAATATTCGTTGCATATTGGTCGATGAAGCACAATTTTTAAAAAAAGCACAGGTCAAACAACTCTCGGAAATTACGACACACTTACATATTCCCGTACTCGCCTATGGATTGCGCACTGATTTTATGGGCGAACCGTTCGAAGGCAGTAAATATTTATTAGCGTTGGCCGAAGAACTTACTGAAATTAAAACCATTTGCCATTGTGGCCGAAAAGCTATTATGAACATGCGCATTGATGCAAACGGTAACGCCGTGCGCGATGGCGTGCAAATTGAAATTGGCGGCAATGATCGTTATATCGCTGTTTGCCGCATGCATTTCTTGTTGGGCGAAGCCCGAAATATTACCCAGCCGAAAAAAAAAATGGTTTGCGAGGAAATATAAATGACAGCCGAAAATAATATGCGTCGCTGGATAGTGTTTTTCTCCGCATCACTTTTGTTTTTTTATACGTTTATACAACTCAACAGCCTCAATGCAATTAGCGCTGATCTTTTAAAAAGTTTTCATCTAAATGCCACGGGACTCGGCCATTTATCCGCATGGTATTTTTATGCAAACTTTTTATTTATTTTTCCCGCCGGTCTATTGCTTGACCGCTATTCACCACGCACATTAATTCTCATTGCCATGTTGATTTCGGTCATCGGCGTTTTTGGTTTTGCATCTGCGCATAACTTATGGGTTGCCAGCCTGAGTCGAGTCATTATGGGTATTGGCGGTGCGTTTAGCTTTATTGGCTGCATTCGAATCGCCTCCCGCTGGTTTTCATCCACCCAAATGGCGCTCGTGGCGGGTGTATTAAATGCCATCGGCATGCTCGGCGGACTGTTAGCGCAATTTCCACTGTCATGGTTAACACAACAATACAGTTGGCGAACGGCATTATCTGTGGATGCCGCATTAGGCGTGTTCTGTTTTATTTTTATTTTTTTATTTGTCAGCGATCGTCCGCAACAACAATCCGTCATGGAACCGATACAACCGTTTTGGGCAAACATGCGTCATGTATTCTTAAAGCCAAACAATTGGCTATGTGGATTATATACAGCACTCATCAACTCACCGGTTTTTGTCCTCGGCGCATTATGGGGCAACCTGTATTTAACACAAATGAAACATCTTTCTGTGACAACCGCTTCTTATATAATTATGTTTTTATTTTTTGGTAACATTATCGGCGCACCACTGATCGGTTGTGTCTCTGATTTTTTGCAATGGCGACGCAGATTAATGATCATGAACGCATGCGTGGCCTTGTTATTAATACTTATTATTATATTTCTTCCCAACATGTCCATTGTCTCTTTAGCCATACTGTTTACGCTGCTTGGCATCACCACCAGCGCACAAATTTTAAGTTACCCCATTGTCACCAAAACTAACTCGCTGACAACGACGGGTTTAGCCAACAGCATTGTCTCGATGACGCTGATTGCAAGCGGATTTATCTTTCAGCCACTCTTTGGATATTTAATGGAATTGTCTGATAAACCGATCTATCACCTTGCTATGAGTTATACCGCACATGACTTTTTGATTGCCATGAGCGTTCTTCCTGTGTCTTTTTTGATCAGCATGCTGATCCCTTTTTGGATAAAAACCAAATAATTGACCATGAAAAATTGGTTCTAACGCATTTTTCTCGTACAATAACGGCTGATGTTTCATATTATAGATAAGAGGATGCTCTATGCCGATTATTGAAGAAACTGAAATAACGATCATCGAGACCATCGACGATATACCAGACACCCCCGTGTGGAAACGATGGCTTGTCGTCATGACTGCCGCGCTATTGTTTTTCTATACTTTTTTGCAGCTCAACATGTTTAACACCATTAGCGGAGATTTAATGCGCGACTTCTCGATCGACGCAACACAATTTAGCGCATTATCTTCATTATATTTTTATGGAAATTTCTTTTTATTATTCCCCGCTGGATTATTGTTAGATCGTTTTTCAACACGTCATTTAATTTTGTTTGCTATGTCTATCGCTATTATTACCATGTTTGGCTTTGCTTTTTCACACAGTATTTTCTGGCTATCCATAAATAGATTTTTATCAGGAGTCACCGGCGCATTTGCATTTTTAAGCGCTATTCGATTAGCCTCCCGGTGGTTTGAAGCAAAACATATGGCGCTCGCCAGCGGTTTTATTGTCACCGTTGCCATGATCGGCGGCATGATCGCTCAAACACCGGTTGAAATTCTCAGTAACGCCAATGGATGGCGTACGACCATAATGAGCATGGGTTGGCTAGGCATTGCAATTTTCATTTTGATGTTTTTCGTTATTCGTAATTGGCCTGCCGAAGTAACCACTGAACAATACGAAAACGAAAAAGAACTTGCGCAAACCGGCTTTTGGAAAAGCATTCGCATAGTTGTTTTTAATCGTTACAACTGGTTAGGTGGTGCTTATACAGCCTTTATGAATCTCCCCATCTTTCTGCTCGGCGCCTTGTGGGGCAGCATGTATCTCGTCGATACCGAGCATATTTCACAAACACAGGCATCTTATGTGATTACGATGATTTTTCTCGGCACCATTGTTGGCTCACCTTTCGTCGGATGGATATCGGATCGTTTAGAAACCCGTGTATTCCCCATGGCTGGCGGGGCTCTTTTATCGTTGATCACCATATTAATCATCATTTTTATTCCTCATCTATCCATGTTGACATTGTTAGGATTATTCTTTCTGCTAGGATTGTTGACGAGCGCACAGGTATTAAGTTACCCAACCATCGCAGAATTAAATTCACCGCTAGTGACTGGTTCAGCCATTAGTATTATTTCGCTCGTCATTATGGCGAGCGGATTTATTTTCCAGCCCGTCTTTGGATGGTTCATGGATTTGCAATGGAAACATGTACTCATCAAAAAGATTCCTGTTTATTCCATTCAAGATTTCCATCACGCAATGATTATTATGCCCATTGCATTTGCCGTGAGCATTGGCATTGCATTTTTACTTAAAGAAACAAACTGTCGCTCTCAAACAACCGTGGATGACCTATTATGAAAAGAATAATTATATTAGTAATTGATTCATTTGGCATTGGTGCAGCACCCGATGCGGATAAATTCGGCGACTCAGGTGCCAACACATTGCGACATGTCGCAGAACGATGCAGCAAACATCAAGCTGATTCCGCGGGTATTCGAGAAGGCTCCCTTAAAATCCCCCATATGGTTCGATTAGGCTTAAACGCCGCTGCAACCCAATGCAATGGCCAACCACTCCCCGACATTCAAGACAGCACTACGCATGATGGTGCTTATGGTTTCGCATCCGAAATGAGTTATGCCAAAGACACATCCTGTGGACATTGGGAAATGATGGGGGTGCCCGTTCTGTTTGACTGGGGCTATTTTGCCAACGCCTCCCCTTGTTTCCCCAAAAAATTAACCGATGATTTCGTCGAAAAAGCAGGGTTACCTGGTATTTTAGGAAACAAACATGCTTCCGGCACTACCATTATTAATGAATTTGGTGATGAATCAATAAAAACTGGAAAACCCATTGTTTATACGTCAGCCGACAGTGTTTTTCAGATTGCCGCACATGAAAAGCATTTTGGATTAGAGCGACTCTATGAAATTTGCGAAATCGCGCGCCAATTGGTCACATCGTATAACATTGCTCGCGTAATCGCCCGACCTTTTACGGGCGCCAATGGACAATACTCTCGCACGCAAAATCGACGAGATTATTCACTCCCTCCCCCGCAAGAGACTTTGCTTGACAAGCTCGTTGCTGCTGGCGGGACTGTCATTGGAATTGGGAAAATTCCCGATATTTTCGCACATCGCGGTCTCACAAAAGAAAACCATGCGCATGGTGATATGGAAATTTTTGACGCCACGTTACAAGAACTTGCAACAGCACCCGATCGCAGTTTCATTTTTTCAAACTTTGTTGATTGCGATATGCTGTATGGACACCGTCGTGATGTGGTAGGTTATGCGCGTGCGTTAGAATTATTTGATGCGCGCATTCCAGAATTACGAAAAATGTTGCATCCAGGAGATATCGTCATTATCACTGCCGATCATGGTTGCGATCCAACTTATAAAGGAACCGATCACACGCGCGAATACGTACCCATTTTGATGTTTGGCCCAAAAATCAAACCGCGCGACTTAGGTCATCGAGACACTTTCGCCGATATCGGACAAAGCTTAGCAACCTATTTTAATTTAGAGCCCTTTAAACACGGCACCTCATTTTTGTAATTGCCAGTTGCGCCGACGCCGCAGCTCCCGGCCACAGCTCCCGGCCCAGCCGCAGCTCAGAGCTGCTGAAAAGTGGGGGCGCAAGACCCGCGCCACGACTCGCTCGCCGCAGCTCAGAGCTGCGTGGATTAAAATGTTGTAAGAAATTGACGATAGTCATATGTAAAAACGCGAGTTCCGGAACTCGCATTAAAAGGAAACCAAAATGAAACGTATCCCCATGATTGCAGGAAACTGGAAATTACATAAAACCACACAAGAAGCGCTCGAGCTTGTCAAAAAAATTCATCACGGCCTCCCTCAACCCGGCGAAGTGGATGTCGTTGTCGCACCACCGTTTACTGCCATTAAAACAATTGCTGATTTTTTAAAAAAATCCTACATTGCGGTCGCCGGACAAAATCTGTATTGGGAAAACACTGGCGCTTACACCGGTGAAATTTCTGCGCCCATACTAAAAGAAGCCGGCGCGAGTTATGTTATCATTGGCCATTCTGAACGACGACAATATTTTGGTGAAACCAATGAAACCGTGAACAAAAAGATTAAAGCGGCGCTCGACTATGTCATGCCGATTGTCTGCGTAGGTGAAACACTCGCACAGCGCGAAGCCGATCAAACACAAGAAGTTATACAAACACAAATCACGGAAAGTCTAGCAAATTTATCCGATGCAAACATGCGACAAATTATTATTGCGTATGAACCCATCTGGGCCATCGGCACGGGCAAGACCGCCACGCCAGCACAAGCTGAAGAAGTTCACGCCTTTATCCGACAAACCGTCGCTGATCTTTACAGTCCCACAATCGCCGATCAACTGCGCATCTTATACGGCGGCAGCGTCAAACCCGATAATGCACATGAATTACTCGCCAAAAAAAATATCGATGGCGCACTGGTCGGTGGCGCGAGTTTGCAAGCGGAGCTGTTTATTGATATCATAAAATCAATTTAATGATACATCTAAAGAAAGGACAATATCTATGATGCGTGTAATCTATCGACAGACCAGAGAAGACATTCAACGCGAACAAACAAGCGCAACAGTAATCACAAGAGCTGTCAGAAACTTTCTGATGCGACGTAACACAAAAGTACGCATAAGAGCCGCGCAAGAAGAGCGACGCAGAGCAGGTGCAGGTGAACAACAGAATCCTGTGTTTGACTTAACAACCGCTCAGATACTCGATCGCTGCCGATGGGTCGAATGGCGAAGAGAGCACAGGGATTTAGCAGATTTACCCAGAGAACATCAACTGACCATTGCCGCGGAAGAAGCATTGACACCCGGCGTCATCAATTTAACAAATCAATTACCAGAAATTTCTTTTAATGATTTATTAGGCTATGCAGACCAGTATCCAGATGCGCTGCAAGCCTTTGCCACAAATGCTCTGCCAGCATTACAGATTTTTTTTGAGGCAGCGGATATAACAACCCAGTTATTAGAAGAATTACTTGAATTAGGAGGAGACGGCTTAAACACGCTCGCGGGAGAACTAGAAGATCTTCGTGAAAGGAACGATTTGTTCGAGGATGTTGATAATGTTACAGACTTTGTTCGAGGCTATCGTGAGACATTGGAAGAATATGATGCACAGCCTTATGATGCTATTTTTGGAGAAGAGATTAACTTCGTCTTTCGCACACTACATCGATTAAACCGGTCAGATGAACGCAGTAGCGAGGAAGATTCATCACCGTACAATGATGATAAAAGTGATGCCGAAGATGCGCGTAGCGTCCACTCAGCATCTACATAATAGCCTGTCATTTGACAACTCCACGCAAAGAGTTTTGTCATGCCGCGGTTTAACCGCGGCACGACAGCATGTAATCCGGGGGATTCGTTCCTGTATTCCGCTTCGCTCCATACAGGCTACATTTGCTATATCTGATGGCGACGTTCAAATGACACGCGCCCTTCACCCGGATATTTCACGCAATTGCTACTGCGAACGCGAATAAAGCTATAACTACTGCGTTCTCGACAAAAAATGACCGGTTACATATCGCACCGGATATGCGCCCGGTCATTTTTTGCCTCGGGCCTTGTATTTATAGCTTTATTCTCGTTCTCGCTACGCAATCGCGTGAAATATCCGGATTAACAACCAACGATTATATCCGCGACAAAAACTCTTTAAGAATCCGACGTAATTTTTCGCCACTGATTTGTGCTTTTGCTAATGTTTCTGCATGCGAAGGATTAACATCGCTCATGCCTGACGCAATATTCACAATCGCTGTTAAGGCTGTTACTTTTAATCCGCAATGACGCGCCAAAATCACCTCAGGAACGGTAGACATGCCAACATAATCCGCACCTAATGTACGAAACGCGCGAATTTCCGCCGGCGTTTCAAAACAGGGACCGCTTAATCCCATGTACACCCCATCGTACAATGTAATCTTTAACGCTTTCGCGGTTTGTCGAAATATCTCATTCAATCCCGGATCATACGCATCATTCATCGTCACAAATCGACCACCATACTCATCATCGTTAACGCCAATCAACGGATTGGTAAGCTGTAAATTAATGTGGTCAGTAATAAGTCCTGCTTCACCGGCACCCACTTCCTTGCGCAGCGAACCAGACGCATTGGTCAAAATCAAACTATAACAACCCATGTCTTTGACGGTACGTACAATCAACTTTATAGATTCAAAGCTGCCTCCTTCATAAAAATGTATGCGTCCTTTAAAACACATAATCGGCATATCAGATATATAACCCAATACCAAACAGCCTGCATGCCCCTGAACCGAACTCATCGCAAAATGCGGCAAATCTTTATAATCGATATGTGCGACTACTTTTATATCATCGATTAATCCATCGAGACCAGATCCTAATACTAGCGCGATTTTGGGCTCAAAACCGGGTGCGCGCTTATGAATAACGGTAATAATTTCAGACACTTTTTCTTTAAAACTCATAATACTTGCTCCTTATCATCTATTGTTATTATCGTGCAATTAACATTTGCAGGCGATCACCCACATGCTGCGCATGATTACCAAGATCACCAATCCACTCAATGCTTTGATACAAAAATACAACGTCAACCGGCGGTAATGTTTTTTCAAGCGCAAATAATTCATCGCGCACATCGATTTGTAGCAAATCCGTTTCGCGTTCAATCTTTAACAATTGGTCAGCCATGCCTTCGATCACGCTGATTTCTTTTCCGCTGAAACCGGATTTAAATACTTCATTTAATTCTTTATTCGTTTTCAGTGCCTGCGCGGATGCGTGAATGGCTTGACCTAATAATTTCAAAAAAGCCTCATGCATAGATTGTGGCAACTGTAAACGACGACCAATGACTAAGCCTGCAATATCTTTTGCTTTATTGGCCAATAAATCTTGGCGCGACAACAATTCCAGCACATCCGTGCGCGATACCGGCATAAAAATACTTGTCGGCAAATGCAAACGCAACATGCGTTTCATATCATCCGCTTCATCTTCTAATCGAGCAATCTCTTTTCGAATTTCGGTTGCTTTTTCCCAATCAGCCACCAAAACAGCACCAAAAAATGGCATCAGTTGTTTAACACAATTATGTACTGTGGTCATATGATTTTGTAATGCATCGATCGGTGATCGACGAAACATTTTCAATATTGAAATCGGTGCCATATCTTCTTTCCTCTCTTCACTTTGTAAAAGTATACCAAAAAATAAGATGCGAAGCGATTCCCTCGCGGCTTGCCACGGTGATTTTTATTTTAACCAACTAAATGCAATAGAGTCCTTAATAGGTAATAAAATCCAATCGCAAGCCCAGCAGCCACCGGCACAGTTACGATCCACGACAAAAAAATATTGCGTATAATGCGCAAATTCAATGCGGCAATACCGCGGGCAAGTCCAACACCAAGCACGCCGCCAACTAATGTTTGAGTCGCAGACACCGGCACCCCCGCGCTGGTTGCTAAAATCACGGTACCCGCCGCTGAAATCGTCGCTGCAAATGCACGGCTCGGTGTTAAATTAGTAATATGCCTGCCAACCGTGTGCATCACCTTTCGACCATAGATCAACACGCCGCTTAAAACACCGACCGTGCCAAACAATAAAATCCACCCAGGATAAGTACTCAATCCAACCAAATGCCCCTTGTGTTGGACAATATTAAAAATAGCCGTCATGGGTCCAATCGCAATAGCAATATCATTAGATCCATGCGCAAAAATCATCGCACAGGCAGTAAACATCATTAAAATACCAAATAATTTTTCGACATACGCTAAGCGATGATGCCGAGAGCGGATATGTTTTCGATGATATAATTTTCGACATAAAAATAAACCTAACAACATAATCAATAGAGATACAATAAATGTAATTATGATTTCCCAAAACACGCTAAATTCTAAATGAAACTGCGATAAATCTTTTAAAATAATCATGAATGACAAAATGGTACCAATTAAAAAGAAAAAAACCGGCATCCAATAACGCGCGCTGTGACAAGGATTGGCCGTTCCCAACACCGACGTTCTAATCAATGTAAACAATAAATAGCTCATCAGTGCTGCAAAACAAGGGGCAAAAACCCATGTCAGCGCAATTGATAATACCATTCTCCAGTGCACGGCATGAACACCCAACACGAGCGCACCAAATCCAACGAGCGCACCCACAATCGAATTCGTAATCGACACCGGCATACCGACAAAGCTTGCAAACCATATCCACGTCATGCCCGATAATAATGTCGCCAACATACCATCGACCAGTATTTCTGGTGTATTCGCTAAAAGACTAACATTGATAATTCCACTACGGATAGTATTGGTAACATGCACGCCACCGATAAATGCACCGGCCGTTTCAAAGATAATTGCAATAATAACAACTTGCCGGATAGTCAATGACCGCGAGCCGATCGTTGTGCTGAGAATATTGGCGAGATCATTCGCGCCAACGCCCCAGGTCATGAGAAACCCGATAGCACTCGCGCTAATGAGGTAAAATAAACTATGTGGCACTTAGCCGTCCCATTTGTATATTAGCGCGGACAGTATATAAAAATAGGCCGATTTTCGCTACTGATATTCAGGGTTTATTCTTCCAATTATCAATGAGTTACATAGCATCAGCTCAGAGCTGGGAGAATTGGGGGGCGTGAAACACTTGCTATGACTCGCTCGCCGCAGCTCAGAGCTGCGTGGATTAAAATGCTGTAAGCAATTGACTTTCGCGGAGCCACGAGGTAAAAAATAACATGTTAAAAAATCAAGTGAAAATCATGGCGGGCAAATGGCGTGGGCGTAATATTAAATTTCCCACGAGCGATGGCTTACGACCAACAGCAAACCGCACACGCGAAACTTTATTTAACTGGCTCGCGCCTGTCATCAACCATATAAACTGTTTAGAACTTTTCGCCGGCAGTGGAAGCTTGGGATTTGAATCATTATCGCGCGGCGCGGGTCATGTCGTGATGATCGACACAAGCACAGAGGCCGTGCAACAACTCAAAGAAACCGCTAAAACATTAAATGCGGAAAACTTAACAATTCATCAAATGACGGCTGAACAATATATCCAAACCTCAAAAGAAAAATTTGATCTCGTCTTTATTGACCCGCCTTTTAGCTCGAATTTAGTCGAGCCCATCTGTCATCTATTAGACAAACAAGATCTATTAAATCCTAACGCGTACATTTATATCGAAACACAAAAAAAATTATCGCCACCCACTGTGCCTGCATCTTGGCAAATCTTAAAAGCGAAAATAGCCGGGCAAGTTGCCTATTATTTAATTAAAAAAAACACCTAAGTGGCAGCAAAATCCGAGCGAACGTCATGCGCATCTGAATCTAATTGCGTATCTCGCCGATTGGCGCGAGCCGGCCTGGCTAATGGAACCCATTGCGAATCAACAGATGCGCTACGTCTCAGTGTTCTCCCGCTTGTTAAATCCCTCAAGCGAGCATCGCGTCTCGCCACACGCCCCATCATCGCCCCGCCGCAACAACCCATAATAGCGCCTGCTAATCCAAATATTAGTGCGATGATCGCAAATTGCATGGCAACAGATATCTGAGTTGTTTCACGCTGATCCATATGAACAAACATACTCCACCCTGTCGTCTCTCTTGCAATCGCATGTACGCCAGCGCCAATAAGCGCCCCGCTAAAAAAACCTATCCCCGCACCGCGCCATACATGTCCTTGACGCACCGGCTGCAATGCTTGAACATTAATATTAGTAGCGCCATATTTTGTATTTTTCATAATTTTTTCCTCTTTCATTAATAAACAGACTCAATAATCAATAAAAGCTTACAAAAATTTAAGCTAATCTAGTTGAAACCATACCAAAACAATCGGATACTGCTTGCTCTATTCGTTCCACTCTTTCCAAAAGCGATCCTGTCGCATATCAAATTATTTTTATTAATCCTAAGGAATTCCAGATGGAACAAAATATTTTAAATCATGATTTAGCTTTAATGCTCAGCAATCAATGCTTTACGCTTACGCTTTTACCGACTGAATGTTGTAATTTTCGTTGTACTTATTGTTATGAAGATCACAAAACAACAAAAATGAACATTGCATTGGTACAGGCAATTAAACGACTTATAAAAATAAGAACAGATGATAAGGATTTTAGATATCTAAATATCGGATGGTTTGGAGGGGAGCCGTTATTAGCAATTAAGATTATACAAGATATTTCAAATTATGCAAAAACTTTAAGCCAACAAAAATTTCAATTTAATAGTTCGATGACAACGAATGGTTATTTGCTCACGCCTATTATTTTCAAAAAATTATTATCCATTAATATAACCTATTACCAAATCAGCTTAGACGGCTCAAAAGACATTCATGATAAAACACGCATCAAAGTCAATGGCGCCGGCACATTCGACCATATTTGGTCTAATTTATTAGCGATACGAGAAATCAAAGGCGATTTTACGATCATTTTACGCATACATATCACACCCGAAAATCTGTCGTCTATCATCGATTTTATACCTACATTAACATCGCACTTTGGTAATGATAAGCGATTTTTTATATTTTTTAAAGCGATCGAAAACTTAGGCGGAAAGGCAATTGAAACATTCTCACAAGTCGGTAATCGCACTGAAACCATAACTCATTTGTATAAATTACTCGGTAACAATATAAATGCAAAACAGCTCGATCAAACATCGATCTGCTATGCGGCAAAACCCAATGCAATCGTGATCCGCGCCAACGGGGACATTAATAAATGCACCGTTTCGCTCAATGATCCAAAAAATTATATTGGAAAAATACGCGCAGACGGCACATTAGATTTTGATCAGGAAAAATTACAGCCTTGGCTGGATATGTTGCAGGGATTTAATAAAGAGGTGCTCGCTTGTCCATGGAGAATGGTGAAAGCTTGAAAAAAATAATCGTCAAGAATTGCTGTGCCACAAATTTCGTCCCGGAAAATCTGCGTAGCAGATTTATCCGGGATCCAGGGAACGCGTTAGTTCCGAACGTCGATTCCCTGGATTCCGGATATTCCGCCTGTGGCGGAATTCCGGAATGACGGAACTGCTGGCGCAACAATTCCGGAATGACAAGGAAAAGAGAGTCGTCATCCCGGAATTTTGCGAAGCAAAATATCCGGGATCCAGGGAACGCTTTAGTTCTGCACGTCGATTCTCTGGATTCCGGATATTCCGCCTGTGGCGGAATTCCGGAATGACGGGAAAAACAGATCAAAAAGAAAGGGGAAATATACGTTGAAAAAATTACCCATAATTTTACAAAATGAAATGTCCGAATGCGGCCATGCGGCTCTATGCATGATCTTACAATATCATAGATTTCAAATCAGTTTATCAAATTTACGCACGTTATTTCCTACCTCGCTCAAAGGCATTACATTGACCGAAATTATTCGCATGGCTCGGCATTTCAACTGTTCAACACGCGCCTTTCGCATACCACTTTCTCAATTACACACGATCAAAACACCAGCTATTTTACACTGGGATCACAATCATTTTGTTGTGCTGGATAACATCAATACGAAACAGATCATCATTCATGATCCAAACGCGGGTCGCATAAAATTAAGTTTTGAAGAAGCCGCTAAACATTTTACAAACATCGCTTTAGAAATCAATCCGCCAAAAAAAATTATAAATCAAACTCAAATCAAAAAATTAAAATGCACAGATCTCCTGCATCATTTTAACAAAAAAGATCTTTTCTCGCTGATTGGTCTGGCATTTTTATTACAAACATTGGTATTAATAGGCCCCAAATATTTACAAATCAGCGTTGATCGCATCATTCCACATCAAACACTTTATTTTTTATATCTGCTGACCGGCGCATTCTTGGGCATCAAATTATTAGAAGTGGCCGTGTATGTCTCTCAAGCATTATTATTACTTAGCCTCAATGCTAAAATGAGCACGCAAATTGCTACTTCTGTTTTTCACCGATTGATTCAATTGCCGCTCTCTTATTTTGAACGACGTCACTTAGGCGATATCATGTCGCGATTTAATTCGATCGAAAAAATTCGAGAGATCATGACGCAAGGGCTGATAGAAAGCAGCATCAATGGAATTATGGCGATCGTCACATTCAGCATGATGCTGACCTATAACATTAAGATGTCACTGATTGTTCTCATCACGATTTTTTTGTATTTTATGTGTAGAATGCGACTCTCACCGACCTTTAGACTCCGCAGCGAAGAAATGCTAAGAAAACAAGCGAATTATCATTCAAACTTTATGGAAAATGTGCGAGGCATTCAGCTCATCAAGAGCTTTAACAAAGAAACCGAACGCGAAACGCTGTGGCAAAACAAATATCATGATTTTCTTAACGCACACCACTCAATCGCTAAACAAATGGTATTATTCACGACAATCAAGCGCGGGTTGTTTGGCGTTGAACTGATTTTTGTCTCGCTGTTTGGTATTAACAGTATTGTTTATAACCATTTAACCATTGGCATGCTTTATGCATTTATCTTTTATCAAAATATATTTCGAGACGCAATGGATAATCTGATCGAGAAATTTTTAGATCTAAAAATAATTTCATTGCACACCGATCGGCTGTCAGATATTGTCTTGCAACCTATCGACGCAACATTCGCAACAACATATAAAAAAAATTCTATTACAACGCCTGTGATTTCAGCAAAAAATCTGGCATTTCAATATGAACATAATGAACCTTATATTTTTAAAAATTTAAATTTAACGATTTTGCCGGGCGAATTTATCGCCATCACAGGACCCTCTGGCTGCGGCAAAACAACATTACTAAAAATAATGATGGGCTTGTTGTTACCAATGGCGGGGGAAATTTTAATCAATAACACCAACATACAAGACATCGGCATTCAACAATATCGCCGTCATATCGCCGCCGTCATGCAAAACGATTGTTTGTTGGCCGGCTCTATCGCCGATAACATTGCATTGTTTGCCAAACAGCCCGACTATCAACATATTGAACGCGCTGCAACACTCGCCGGCATCGCAAAGGATATTAAAAACATGCCGATGCAATATCACACGCTCGTCGGCGACATGGGTTCGACCTTATCTGGCGGCCAACAACAACGTATTTTTTTAGCTCGTGCATTATATGCTAATCCAAAAATATTATTTCTCGACGAAGCCACGAGCCATTTGGATATTGAAACCGAACACGCCGTCAATAAAGCCATCCAACAACTTAACATCACCCGAATCGTCATCGCCCACCGACGCGAAACGGTTGAGGCCGCCGATCGAATTATTCAATTAAAGCCAACGTAGTCCGTATGGAGCGAAGCGAAATACGGACTACGCTGGCTCAGGCCAACCTACCACGCTTGACATGTATATTATGGTAATATACAATTCATCCCATGGACTATGAAATATTAGCTAATTGCACGGGTTTTGAATGGGATACTGGGAATCTCTCCAAAAATTGGGATAAACATTTGGTGTCTCGATGGGAATGCGAACAAGTATTTTTTAATCGACCCATCTTAATACACGACGATCAAAAGCACTCGATAAAAGAACGGCGAATATATTTATTAGGAAAAACAAATATGCAGCGAAAGCTGTTTATTGTATTTACGATTAGAAATAAACTAATACGCATTATTTCTGCCCGTGATATGAATAGAAAGGAGCAAAATAGTTATGAGCAACTTGAAAAAAGTACCACAATTTAAAACGTTAGCAAAAGAACGAAAATTCTGGCAAACACATGACTCATCCGATTATATCGATTGGGAACAATCAAACTCGGCCTATTTTCCAAATCTAAAACCTTCTACCAGTACAATATCGCTTAGATTGCCGGAAAATTTATTATACGAAATTAAAACTATCGCAAACAAAGAAGACATCCCCTACCAATCTTTTATTAAAATGCTATTAGCAAAAGAAATAAAATCTTGGCGTGATCCAAGAAAATCGAAACATAGTTAAATGCTAGCGCGTAGGTTGGGCTACGCTTGCTCATATTGGAAAACTCTGTTGTCCTGTGTTATAATAGCCACACATCTGAAAAACAGGAATGTTTACGATGCCGATAACGAGACAACAACAAAAATATCTTGGAGATTGCGCTTGCTTGTTGACGACCACCGCTATTTTCTGGAAAATCTTACAAGCTAATGATCGTCCCTTAAATATGACATTAGCTATCATACCTCTATCACTAGGCTTTATTTTTACATATTTAGGATGGCGAAACTCTATAATGACGACAACAACACAACCTGTAACCGGTACCACAAGTGAAAGCAGCATACCAATACCACCCACACCTGAAGAAGATGAACGACCTGTCGCTGCTCATCAACAGAGAGGCAATGGGGAAGAACTAACTGAC
>MGXQ01000019.1:0-8661 GCA_001801405.1 Gammaproteobacteria bacterium RIFCSPHIGHO2_02_FULL_42_13
AAATATTTTTTTACGGTTGAGTTAAGAGATCGGAGTTCGAAATTATTGATTGAACGCATTGAATTGTTAAGAGAGGCTGTACAGGCGGCACAATTAAGGGATGAATTTACGAAGGATTATTGCCCGTGAATTGGAGTGGCTTAATAAAATTAAAGGATGGAAATTATGGTGGATATTCCCGCTACGCTGGCTTATTTTGCGATAAATGCCTCATCTGGCGCATTTTCGCCCGAAACTTAAATGTAAAGATTTCCACACAGCAAGCCGTGTGGAAATCTTTACATTATAACAGATCCTCTATCATACTCTTCGCTGCAATCTTTCCCGCACCCATTGCTAAAATAACGGTCGCGGATCCTGTGACAATATCACCGCCGGCATAGACATATTTTTTTGACGTTCGCCCCGTGGTTTCGTCAACAATAATTGTTCCTCGACTTGATATATCAATATCTGGCGCCGTTTGCGGAATCAACGGATTCGGATGATTGCCAATTGCAATAATCACGACATCACACGCTATTTCAAACTCACTATCTTTGATTGCTACCGGACGTGCTCTTCCCGAATCATCCAGCTCCCCTAGTTCCATGCGACTACTGCGAATACCGGTGACGACGCCTTTTGCATCCGATAAAATTGCCACGGGATTACATAAACAATGAAATTCAACACCCTCTTCTTTTGCGTGCTGTACATCTTCATCACGCGCCGGCATCTCAACTTCGCTACGACGATAAATGATGACAGAGTGCTCTGCGCCCAAACGCAATGCGGTTCGCGCCGCATCCATCGCCACATTGCCGCCGCCCACAACAACAACATGTTTACCATGGCTAATCGGCGTCGTCGCATTTTGTTTATAAGCACCCATTAAATTACTACGCGTCAAATATTCATTCGCCGAATAAACACCGACACTGTTTTCGCCCGGAATACCCATAAACACCGGCAATCCCGCGCCCGAGCCAATATAAATTGCATCAAAACCATATTCATCCGAGAACAAATCATCTAACTCGGCCGTTTTACCGACAACAAAATTCGTCTCGATCTTGACGCCCAATAATTCTAAATGATGAATCTCCTCTTGCATAATGCGTTTGGGCAATCGAAATTCGGGTATACCATACATCAACACACCACCCGCCACATGCAATGCTTCAAATATAGTAACCTCAAACCCGGCGCGAATTAATTCATCCGCTACCGTTAACCCGGAAGGCCCAGAGCCCACTATCGCAACTTTTTTTCCATTTTTTTTAATGGCACAACGTTCAAGCGGTGCTTGTTGATGTTCACGCTGCCAATCTGCCGCAAAACGTTCTAAATTCCCAATCGCAATCGGTGCGCCCTTGCCATGTAATACACATTTTAATTCACATTGAATTTCTTGCGGACAAACACGACCACAAACAGCGGGCAACGCATTGTCTTCTTTGATTTTTTGTGCCGCGTCTGAATATTTTTTTTCTTCAATTAATTTTAAAAACTCAGGTATTTTGATATGAACAGGACAACCGTTAATACAAGGTGCATGTTTGCATTGCAAACAACGCGTCGCTTCGCGCACCGCTTCTTCTTCCGAATAACCACAAGGCACTTCGTCAAAATTATGTTTGCGAACATCCGGTTTTTGTTCGCGCATGGGTGTACGTGTAAAACGATCTGTTTTTTTATCCATCATGCGGCAACCCATTTAACTTACATTGATGTTTTTTTTCAACATCATGATAAGCGTTTAAGCGCTGCATAACAGTATCCCAGTCAACCCCTGATGCATCAAACTCAGGACCATCGACGCAAGCAAATTTTATTTCATTATTAACACACACGCGACAACCACCGCACATCCCAGTTCCATCGATCATAATCGGATTGAGTGACACCAAGGTTTTTATCCCAGCCGCCACCGTTAAATCGGAAGTCACTTTCATCATCATCACGGGACCAACGATAATCGCAAAATCAAAGTGCTCGCCTTGTGCTTGTAATTTTTTAAAGACGTCGGACACAAATCCATGCTGGCCTTTGGAGCCATCATCGGTTGCAATCAGCAATCGATCGCTCACCTTTTCTAACTCTGTTTCAAGTAATAATAAATTTTGATTTCTGGCGCCAACAATGGTCGTCACCTCATTTTCCGCGGCTTTTAATGCGCTCGCAATGGAATATAAAGCAGCGACACCCACACCCCCACCAATACAAAGACATCGACCATATTTTTTAATTTCGGTGGGATGTCCCAAAGGACCCATTAAATCTAAAATCACATCGCCTTCGTTCAGCTGACTCATTTTCGTTGTTGTATGACCAACGGCTTGCACAATCAATTCAATCCAACCCGCGCTTGCATCGGCGTCAGCAATCGTCAAAGGTACGCGTTCACCATCTGATTCAACACGCACAATAACAAACTGCCCCGCTTGTCGTTTCTTGGCAATCTTGGGCGCTGCAATGCGATATCGCCAAACCAATTCGTTCAAGCGTTCCTTTTTCAATATCGTATGCATTAAGAACATTTTTCCTTTTTCAGCGCTAATAAATAAATAACGACCTCTTCCATTTTCATTGAGCGCGACCCTTTTACTAATACGCTTACCGGCGCATGCTCCGCGATCAAACGATTTAAATGTTCGTACAAATCTGCTTTGTTTTTAAATGCAGATGCATCATCGCCAAAACCGTCCACAACGTCTTGCGCAAATTCACCTACCGCTAATACATAATCTACGCCTGCATTTTTAGCACACGCGCCCGCTTGATGATGAAATAATTTGGCGTCTTCGCCTAATTCTTTCATATCCCCCAAAATTAATATTTTTTTATCGGGGTAACTCATCAATACATCAATCGCTGCATACACAGAACCGGGGTTTGCGTTATAAGTATCGTCCAACACCCAACCCACATTTTTAACTTCTTGCGAAACCAAACGAGAATGCGCCGTTTCAAAAGATTCAAGCGCTGTCTTAATTATGGGTAAGTCAATGTCTAACGCCAAACAAGCCGCCGTCGCAGCCAAGGCATTCATCACATTATGTTGACCTGACAATGGCAACACCATATCGACACTCCCTTCTGGCGTATCTAATGTAAATAACGAATTATGACAGGTAAACTGACCGTTTTTAGCCGCCACATCCGCATCATGCTTTAACCCAAACGTCAAAATTTCTTGCGAATCAATCAATGCATTCCAGTAATCCAAATAATCATCATCGGCATTCAACACAGCTACTCCCGCTTCGGATAAACCTTGAAAAATTTCTCCCTTTGCCTGTGCAACACCATCCAATGTACCTACTCCATCCAAATGCGCCGGATATGCATTGGTAATCACTGCAACACTAGGCTCTGCCATGCGCGATAAATAAGAGATTTCACTAAAATGGTTCATCCCCATTTCAATCACGGCAAATTGATGTTTGGAATTTAAACGTAATAAGGTTAATGGCATACCAATATGATTATTTAAGTTGCCCATCGTCACTAAACAATGCTCTGGCTTTTTACACGCCGATTGCAACACTGCTGCAATCATATTTTTAACCGTTGTTTTACCATTGCTACCCGTAATTGCAACCAAGGGAATTTTAAATTGTTTTCGCCAATAGGTCGCCAACTTACCAAGCGCTTGAATCGTATCAGATACAACAAAACAAGGAAGGTCGGTTTGAATCGGACGACTGACAATGGCGGCAACCGCTCCTTTTGCTTTTGCATCTTGAATAAAATCATGCCCATCAAAATTAGGGCCTTCAATAGCCAGAAACAAATTTCCTTCTGCGATATTGCGCGTATCTGTACTCACCCCACAAAATTTACCATCTTTGGGCACTGATTCAAGGTGTAACACTTGCGCCAATTGAGAAAACGAAAGCTTAATCATAATATTTATCCTACTACTGGCTCTAAATACTCTACCATTAATTGTATATTTTCCCTTCCTTTATAGTTATTCACATCCAAGCGATAAACGATATTCATTTCTTCACAACGATCATTCGGCCACTCATTGGGATTAATATTAAATGCTATCGCATCTACCAATTTTGACTCCATTGACAATGTCAATTTTAAATGATTTTTTCCTACAATGTACTGATTGACGATCTTAAATTTTCCGTCAAACAAGGGCTCTTTGAATCCTTCTCCCCAAGGGCCTGCCTGCTCTATTAGTTTAGCTAATTCTACCGAAAAATCATCCTTTGAGAGCTCTCCGTCAGTCACAAGCTTTCCACAAAAGTCTTCATTATTCAAGCGATTACGAATTTCCCGGTCAAACGCTTCAGAAAATTTTTGATAATTTTCTGCTTTTAAGCTGAGTCCAGCTGCCATGGCATGACCACCAAAGCGCGCAATGAGCCCGGGGTTCGCCTCATGAATGGACATCAAAACCTCGCATATATGCACCGCCGGAATGGATCGCGCCGATCCTTTGACCATGCCGTTATCGACTTCCGCAAAAATAATCACCGGCCGACTCGTCCGATCTTTTAGTCGAGACGCCACGATACCGATCACTCCCTCATGCCAATCGCGATGCAACAAACAAATACCCATCGGCCATGATGTTTCGTCGCCGCATTTATTTAAAAGTCCAAATGCCTCTTTCTGCATGCGATTTTCAATAGAACGCCGCTCTTGATTTAAACTTTCCAATTGCCCCGCCATGGTTTGTGCGTCAGAAAAATTATCCGTCAACAGACAACGCACGCCCAAGCTCATGTCTTCTAAACGTCCTGCCGCATTCAAACGCGGACCAATCACAAATCCTAAATCCTGTACTTTTGCCTTAAACGGCGATCGACCGGCTACTGTAAATAAAGCATTAATCCCCAGCACCCCTTTTCCAGCTTTAATCAGTTGCATCCCTCTATCCACTAAGATGCGATTGTTTTGGTCTAGCTTAACAATATCCGCCACGGTTCCTAATGCGACGAGATCTAAATAATGCGCTAAATTTGGCTCTGGAATATTTTTATCAGCAAACCAATTCTGTTCTCGCAATTTTGCACGCAACGCTAACAACACGTAAAATGCAACGCCGACTCCTGCTAGATTTTTACTCGGAAATTTATCATTGGGTTGATTGGGGTTAACAATGGCCGCTGCTTGAGGCAACGTCTCTCCCGACAAATGATGATCGGTAACAATCACTGGAATATGATGCTGATTAGCTAGCGCGATGGCTTGCACGCTTGCAATGCCATTATCCACCGTAACAATTAAATCTGGCTTATATTCAAGCACTAACTCAAACAATGCAGGACTCAAACCATACCCCTGCTTAAACCGATTTGGCACAAGAAAATCAATTTGCTTCGCCCCAAACGCACGCAACACACGCACCATCAATGCCGTGCTTGATGCGCCATCGACATCGTAATCACCGACAATGAGGATGTGTTTTTGTTCAACGAGCGCGCGAAACAAATAATCAACCGCCACATCAATGCCCAGCAAATCGTGATAGGGTAATAATGTTGCTAGCTCTTTTTCGAGTTGCGTGACATCGTCGATGTTGCGATGCGCATAAATGCGCTGCAACACCGGATGTAAATTGCTGTTGCGTAGTCGCGATGAAATTTCTCCATCGCGACGTACAATTATTTTTTTCATGGTTTCTCAGGATGCGCGGACTGATTATGCCGCGGACGATGATGCGGGTGATACGAATGATGGTGATGGGGGTGCTTACGGTTATACTGTAATATTTTATAGACGCTAATGTAAGGACATAACAACCATAAAAATGAAAACAAATATTGCGCCATATTCGCCATCGGCAACAACAGCAACACAAACATTAAAATTGAAATGACAACAGCGCCCCAAAAACTGCCGTACAACAATCCAATTGGTCCCAAAAATAGTGCAAATAAAATAGCCACAGCAATGCTACGATGCTTACCCATAATGACATTTCTCCATAATGTAAAAGTATTATCATAATACTGATGAGCGGATGTCACAATAGAGATACGTTGATTCACAGGTTTTTTTCTTGAGTAAAAAAACAGCATCTATAAACGCGAGTTCCGAATCCCTCCGTGCCAGCAACATTGAGACAAAAATATGTTAGAAACTAAGGAACAAAACGGTATGTATCTTTTCTGCCGCATGCGCAGCTCAGAGCTGCTGAAAAGTGGGGGCGTGGGATACGCGCCATGACTCGCTCGCAGCAGCTCAGAGCTGCGTGGATTAAAATGTTGTAAGAAATTAGCGCTTATCCAAAACTCGCGTTATGACTTAACCGCATCTTCCTCGAGCCGCAACCATGGAAGAATCAGGATCTAAAACACCCCGTCCCGTCTCTGCCGCAACTTTGAAAAGTATTTCAGGAGGAAGCTGACCAATATCGTGTTCGTGACCCCCTCCTGGCCTAAAAAATGCGGCCCTCGCCTGAAGCAAAAGCGATACATTGCCCCGAATGGATAAAAAATCTCGCGTAACACGATCTTCTGGATCAAGCACGCCTCCGCGTTTTTGAGCAATAAACAGTGCTTCTTTTGGCTTTGCCCAAAGGACATCAAGATCCGCTTGTTGAAGGCCGCGCGGATTTTTTGTTAAGGCACGAATGGCAGCGAGCAAACCCGCCGACTGTTTGTGATGCTGCAAAATAGCAGCTCTATTCTTATCCGTGAGCAACGCTTGAGAAGCTAAAGCAAAAAAAAGGTCTGCAATATTCCCCGCCCAATCGGCATATTGCAACATCACGCTAATATTTTCCGGTGTCTCTAATCGGGTGTCCTCTAATGTTAGATAAGCAGAAGACATGTGCTTTGCTGCACGTGTTGGAAGTTGCAAGACAGTAGCGCGAGTTTCCGGCGTGAGCAAGTGAACATGGTGCAAACAGGATAAAATTTTTGCCACATCAGAGACAATCGCGGGTCGTTGCAAAATAGCAGCTTGATTTTCCGGAGTGAGCAGCTGATCCAGGGTCAAACCTGAAAAAGCTAGTGCGATGCTGATCGCATTAACCGGATCACCCAAAATAATCGCTCGATTCTCAGGGATCAATAAATGAACACTTTCCAATTCAGCAAAAGCAACAGCAATAGATAGTGCATATGCAGGATGCGCTAAAACATCCGATACATTTTCTGCCGTTAATTCACCCTTATGTTGCAACAGTTCAAGCGCCCATGCAATCTGCTCAGCTTCGGCAGGATGCTGTGAAATAATGTATAGATTTGCCGGTGTGTTGAGTCTTCCTTGGAATAACAAATCTCTTGCCCAGTCTCTCAACCAACTTTCAGCCGATTGACCCAAGAGACGATCTCGATGCTCTTGCGTAAGCAACTGCTCTTGTTCTATTGTCTCAAAAATTTGTTTAATATTTCTGATGCGATCGGGATACCGCAACAATATTCTGATGTTCTCATGCGTCAATAAATTCGCTTGTTGTAACACCTGAAAAATACTGATGGGAGCCAAATCAACCAAATAAAGATGTTGTTCATAGAGCATCTCTCTTCCAAGCGCAGCTGTTGTACGTGCAGTGAGCGATTGAGGATTTAATTGACCTGCTCGAGTAAAAAGAATGCCTATCAAAAAGAAAGCGATCGTTAGATTGCGATAATTGCGACATGTATCTTCCGGTTCTAACAGTCCTCCTAACGAAGTAAGACAGAAACGTAAATCCCGAATCAGCTGACTATCCCCTAGCTGTCTTCCCATAGAAAGCGCCACCAGCCGTGCCCAGTTATTATCAGGTGAGGCGCGTCGTAACAAACCTTTTTCTTGATCATAAGCAGCACAGACTTCTCTAATCATACCTATTATTCTTCGCAGGGCCATGGCCGACTCCTTGCATGGTAACCACACTGATTTTCCAGAACATGTTATCTCAAAAATGGGTTAGTCACAATCAGTCCGAGCATAAAAGATACAAAATCTTGTAAAGTACATTGATAAAATTAAAGAATTCGTGACATTTTTCACAGACCCTTTAACATAGTGACACGTCAACATGTGGAGTCCTAAAAATGCCCCTGACACTGGCCGTACCAAAAGAGACACAACCGGGCGAAAAACGCACCGCGCTCGTCCCTGCTTTGATCAAAAAATTCAGCGCGCTCGGACTCAATATTGCCATCGAATCGGGCACGAGTGAGCATATTTTCCAAAAAGATACCGACTACACCGACACACAAATTGAAAAAGACATTTATGCAAAAGCGGATATCTTGATCAAAGTGCAGCCGCCGACATTAGAGGAAATTGATCAAATGAAACCTGGCGCCATTTTGATTTCTTTTCTGAATCCTTATCAACAAATCGATTTAGTAAAAAAACTCGCCGCAAAAAAGATCACGAGTTTTGGAATGGAAATGATTCCGCGCATTTCACGCGCGCAAAATATGGATGCATTATCTTCACAAGCCTCCGTCGCTGGATACAAAGGTGCGCTCATTGCCGCCAATACATTATCGAAACTCTTGCCCATGCTAACCACCGCAGCGGGCACGATTCGTCCTTCAAAAATATTAATTATCGGTGTCGGTGTTGCAGGACTACAAGCCATTGCCACCGCACATCGCTTAGGCGCCATTGTCGAAGCGTACGATGTGCGCCCCGAAACAAAAGAACAAGCTGAATCACTCGGCGCACGCTTTATTCAAATCGATGTGACTGCAACCGGCACCGGCGGTT
>MGXQ01000019.1:8715-12914 GCA_001801405.1 Gammaproteobacteria bacterium RIFCSPHIGHO2_02_FULL_42_13
TGCCCGGCAAAAAGGCACCTGTCATCATCACAAAAGAAATTTTAGATCAAATGCGTCCCGGCAGCGTCATTGTTGATTTAGTCGCAGAACTCGGCGGCAACTGCGAAGTAACCGAACCCAATAAAATAATTGATTATCATGGCATCACCATTTGTGGCCCTACCAACGTAGCAAGTTCGTTAGCCACCCATGCCAGTGAAATGTACAGTAAAAATATTTTTAATTTATTACAACTGATCGTTAAAGAGGGGCATGTACAACTAGACTGGAATGATGAAATCATTGCACAAACAGCGGTAACGCATGATGGCAAAATTGTGAATGAAAAAATTCGCCAAATCACAGAAGGAAAAACCAAATGATTAGCTTCGAAGGTTATATTGCAATATATATTGTTGTCTTAGCTGCATTCACCGGTTACGAAATTATTTCGCGCGTACCCGTTATTTTACATACCCCGCTGATGTCTGGCTCGAACTTCGTTCACGGCATTGTGCTCGTCGGCGCGATGGTCGCACTCTCTGAAGCCAATTCCTTAACCACTGAAATCATCGGGTTCATCTCTGTCATGCTTGCCACCGGTAACGTCGTCGGCGGTTATGTTGTTACCGAACGCATGCTCGCCATGTTTAAAAAGAAGGGAGAAAAATGATGAGCGCATTCATCACGAGTTTGATGCCGAACATCATTACGATCTCTTATTTTATTGCGATTATATTGTTTATTTTAGGCTTAAAAGGTATGAGCTCCCCCGTTACCGCAAAACGCGGTGTCATTTGGGCGGGTCTCGGTATGTTCCTCGCAACCGTTGTCACCTTTGGCGACCCAGAAATAGCGCATATTCCTTTAATGCTGATTGCCATCTTAATTGGCGGCGGCCTTGCGCTGTATGCGGGTAAAAAAGTTAAAATGACTGACATGCCACAAATGATTGCATTATTTAACGGTTTAGGCGGCGGTTCAGCCGCTACGATTTCGGCGGTTGAATTACTGCGCACAACCACGACGAATTCCGATGCATTGATGATCATCACAATCGTCGGCGCGTTGATTGGCAGCATTTCATTTAGCGGCAGTTTAGTTGCATTTTTAAAATTACAAGGTTGGATGAAAAAATCCTGGCGTTTCTATCAACAAAAATTAGTGAACGCGCTCATTTTTATCAGCATGATAACATTCGCCATTTATGTTGTCCTCGTGCCCAATAATTTATGGCTCTTATCATCGTTATTTGCCATCAGCTTATTACTCGGCATCGCCATTACGGTACCCATTGGTGGCGCAGATATGCCCGTCATCATTTCGCTGTATAATGCATTAACCGGTTTAGCAGTTGCTGCAGAAGGATTTGCATTACAAAATCCTGCCATGATTATTGCCGGCACCATTGTTGGCTCAGCCGGCACCTTGCTCACACAACTCATGGCTCGTGCAATGAATCGTTCGATTACCAATATTTTATTTAGTAATTTTGGCGAAAACACGTCGGGCAGCGGTGAAACAACGGGCAAAATGAAATCCATGGAAATTAACGATGCCGCATCAATGCTCGCTTATGCATCTAAAATCGTTATTGTTCCAGGTTACGGAATGGCCGTTGCGCAAGCGCAACATAAAGTATGGGAGCTGGCTAAACTATTATTAGAAAAAAATATCACTGTAAAATTTGCCATTCACCCCGTTGCCGGACGCATGCCAGGTCATATGAATGTGTTGCTGGCCGACGCTGGCGTCCCATACGATTTGATTTTTGACTTAGAAGAAATCAACGATGAATTCGCCACAACCGATGTCGCGATTGTCATCGGCGCAAATGATGTCGTCAATCCTGATGCGCGCAATAAAAAAGACAGCCCGATTTATGGCATGCCCATTTTAAATGTCGACAAAGCCAAAAATGTTTTCGCCGTTAAGCGTGGCGAAGGGACAGGGTTTTCAGGCGTACAAAATCCCTTGTTTTTCTTAGATAATACGCACATGTTGTTTGGTGACGCACAAGGCGTTGCCAGTAAATTAATTCAAACTGTAAAACAATTTTGATTTCAAGGTGACCATTATGAAAAAATTATTACTTTTGTCATTCGCATTTTTACTCGCGGGGTGCGTAAATCATCTGACACAACAAGAATGTCAAACGATGAATTGGTATAATGAAGGCGTGATAGATGGTGCTGCCGGCAAAAACCCGCGCGATTTATCGCAAAGCGAACAAGATTGTTTAAAATTTAAAATTAATAATGCAGGAGTGTATACCCGTGGTTGGGAAGCGGGAATTAAACAATATTGTACGCCAACAAGAGACGAAGGCGTTATCGATGGTCGCAATGGTGCTCCCAAAAATAAAATCAAAGCCATCCGCGGCGATTTTTGTACAGCAGCCGGCAGTCCGCTTAAGTTCAACACCTATTTAGGTGGCTATACTCATGGCATGCAATCTAGGTAATACTTTAGTGACAATTTCAATTCTCTGGATTCCGGATATTGCTGCGCTTTTGGCGCAACAATTCCGGAATGACAAGGAAAAGAGAGTCGTCATCCCGGAATTTCGCGAAGCGAAATATCCGGGATCCAGGGAACGCTTTAGTTCTGCACGTTGATTCTTCTGGATTCCGGATATTGCTGCGCTTTTGGCGCAGCAATTCCGGAATGACAAGGAAAAGAGAGTCGTCGTCCCGGAATTTCGCGAAGCGAAATATCCGGGATCCAGGGAATATATTTCTGGATTCCGGATATTCCGCCTGCGGCGGAATTCCGGAATGACGTGGAAAAGAGAGTCGTCATCCCGGAATTTCGCGAAGCGAAATATCCGGGATCCAGGGAACGCTTTAGTTCTGCACGTTGATTCTTCTGGATTCCGGATATTGCTGCGCTTTTGGCGCAGCAATTCCGGAATGACAAGGAAAAGAGAGTCGTCGTCCCGGAATTTCGCGAAGCGAAATATCCGGGATCCAGGGAATATATTTCTGGATTCCGGATATTCCGCCTGCGGCGGAATTCCGGAATGACGTAGCTTCTCGCGCAGCAATTCCGGAATGACGAAACTGCTGGCGCAGCAATTCCGGAATGACATTACTAAATAAATGATCGGCATACTTATGAACGCATCAAACAAAAATACATTTGTCATCGTCGGCATGTCCGGCGGCGTCGATTCGTCGGTGGCTGCTCTGCTCTTAAAACAGCAAGGCCATCGCGTTGAAGGTTTGTTTATGCGAAACTGGGAAGAAGATGAAGAAGAAATTCCCATCGGCATATGCTCGGCAGCCGAAGATTTTACGGATGCCAAGAATGTCTGCAAACACATGGGCATTCGATTGCACGCTGTTAATTTTGCGACTGAATATTGGGACAATGTCTTTACATATTTTTTAGATGAATATAAAGCCGGTCGCACGCCGAATCCCGATGTGTTATGTAACAAAGAAATAAAATTTAAAGCGTTTTTAAATTATGCTATAAAACTCGGCGCCGATTACATTGCCACCGGACATTTCGCTCGCAAAGATAAAGTGAATAATAAATATCGATTATTAAAAGGTTTAGATCCCAACAAGGATCAAAGTTATTTTTTACATCTCATCAACCAACAACAATTAGAAAAATCATTTTTCCCCGTGGGCGAGCTACAAAAATCAGAAATACGCAAACTAGCCAAAGAAGCGGGCTTTAGAAATTGCGACAAAAAAGACAGCACCGGTATTTGTTTTATTGGCGAACGCAACTTTAAAAAGTTCTTAAGCCAGTATTTGCCTGCAAAATCTGGTGACATCGAAACACCCGATGGCAACATCATCGGCAAACACGATGGACTCATGTATTACACCATCGGCCAACGCCAAGGCATCGGCATCGGCGGCGTTAAAAATGCACCCGAATCGCCATGGTATGTTGTCAAAAAAGATTTAAAACGCAATGTGTTAATCGCCGATCAAGGCGTCAACAATCCCTTATTATTTTCGAGCGCACTCACCTCCACTCAACTGCATTGGATTTCTGGAGAGCACCCCACGTTACCCCTGCACTGCACCGCCAAAATCCGCTATCGTCAAACCGACCAACCATGCATTGTGGAAAAAATTAAAACCGGCATTGCTTACGTCACCTTCCCCGAACCTCAACGCGCCATTACGCCCGGTCAATCGATTGTTTTTTATCAGGACGAGGTTTGTTTGGGCGGGGGCGTGATTCTTTAAGACTTC
>MGXQ01000020.1:0-15384 GCA_001801405.1 Gammaproteobacteria bacterium RIFCSPHIGHO2_02_FULL_42_13
AAAGGCATATTTTTATCGAGTAAAGTGCCACTACGTAATCGAAATAACGAAGTCATTGGCATGGTCGGCATTTCAATCGACATCACCGAACGCAAAAAAATGGAATCCCAGCTCCGCGACGCGGCCATCAAAGAAAAACAACAAGAAGAAAAAACTCGCGTGATGGAAATCTTTGCCGCCGGCATTGCGCATGAGTTGCGAACGCCGCTCACCGCAATTACCTCAGCCGCGGGTGGCATTACCAAATTTTTGCCGCGCTTAGTCGAAGTTTATAACATGGCTGAAACAGCGGGCATGGATATTCCACTCATTCGCCACTCCCATCTTGCAGTTTTAAAAGATGTCGCAGAACATATTACACATGAAGGGGAGTATCTCCAATCCGTTATTACCATGATGCTGTCTGTCGTGCATAATACAAAAATTAAAACAGAAAATTTCACGACCTTATCTATGATTGCTTGCATTAAAGAATCGTTAAAAACCTATCCTTTCCGCGCACCTGAAGAAAAAGCTGCCATTCACTTTGATGAAAAAAACGATTTTCAATTCTATGGCGATGAAAAATTCACGCTCAATATCTTATTTAATCTGATCAAAAATGCCTTATATTTTACTGCTAAAGCAGAGAGAGGCGAAATTACCATTTGGCTAGAAAACAAAAAAGACTCGAATGAATTACACTTTAAAGACACAGGCGCCGGCATTGCGGCAGCTGATCTTCCGCATATTTTTGAAGAATTCTTTTCTCGTCGCGATAACGGCACGGGCATCGGTCTTTCGTTCACCACTCGCGTTATGGAAGCGTTTGGCGGCAAGATTACCTGCGATTCAATTGAAGGTGAATTTACGCATTTTACGCTAACGTTTCCGGTTTTGGGAACGAAGGAAATGAATCAATAATCAAGCGCTTTAAGAAAGCTCAATACGTTTCTTATTTCGATATTTTTATCTATGCGCTCTTGTTTTAATTCTTGCACAACCTGTACCGCGGGCACATGATATTTTTCATGAAACGTTAAAAGATTTGCACTTAACTGTTTATCCGCATATTTTACTTCAATCATTTTTTGAATTTCATCGTGATGCACAATCGCAAAATCCACTTCTTTGCCTTCTTTTGTACGCAAATAATGCAATGCGTAAGGCTCTCCCTGATAATCCACTTTACCATAAATATCTTTTAACAAACAGGTGGCCACTAAATTTTCTAGCTTAGCACCATTATCGCCATTGACTAACCCCGTATCAAAAAAATATATTTTTGGTTCTTTTAATAAACTTCTCGCAATGTTTTTTGAAAACGGCGTCACCCTAAAAATAATATAAAGCGCCTCAAAAATTTGAATATATTTTTTAACCGTATTAGGCGAAACACCCACGTCTTCTGCGATTGACTTAAATGAAACAGGTGAACCGACCTTGCTTCGCAAGAGTTCCAAAACCAATTGGATTGATTTTAAATCATGAATATGATTAAAATCAAAAATATCCACTCTCATTAAACTGTCGATATATTGAGATCGCCAGCGTTTTACATCAGTCATATTGGCTGCCAAAAAAGGCTCTGGAAATCCACTGTGCTCAATAAAGCGATTTAAATCGTTCGATAATTGATGTTGTGAAAGTTCAGCCGGCGAAAATGGTAATAATCGATGAGAAAAATATCGCCCCGCCAATGAATCACCCACTTGTTTCAACACATCTAAACGAGCACTACCCGTTACAAGAATTTTTAAATGCGGTGATTTCGTATCATAAACACCCTTGAGATAATTTTTCCAGTCCGACATTTTGTGGAGTTCATCTAAAATTAATAGATCCGTTGAAGCTAACCACGCTTCATTATGAATTATTTTTCGATCTTCCAAATGATCATAATTAAGATACGTCGATGATTTAAAATGCGAGGCAATATCCTTGGCCAACCAGGTTTTCCCCGATTGCCGAGGCCCCGATAAAAAAACCATCTTTTTATCCAGATCTTGTAGGATCGCTTTCTTTTGCCGTCTTTCCATATTGACTATTATAGAACAGATTGCAAAAAAGTCAAGACTTTATAGCATTCCGGTGCAAAAAAGTCAGAAATTGGCTCAAGCAAAAACGAGACTCAATAAATCACATTCATCGCTTCCTGCAAATGCATACCTAAACCTGATATCGGTAAAATTTAGAATCAACCTGCATAAACAATGTTTTTGCTTTTTTATGCACATATCCTGGCATGACCCGAAATAGGAACATCGGCTTGGCACGTCTACTCGCGCTTTATTATGCGGCTTCATCAAACGGCACAACTTTAATTTTATTTTTTTTCTGTTTGATCAACCAAACATCATACTGTGCTTGCATATTGATCCAGAGTTCAACACTCGTATTAAAAAATTTTGACAACCGCATCGCCATTTCTGGACTAATGCCGGTATGTTCATTTAACAGGCGCGATAATGTCGTACGGCTAACCCCAAGATGCTCTGCTGCCTCGGTGACAGAAAGCCCTGTGCCATCAATTAAAGCGGCTTTCACATTCAAGCCCGGATGTAACGGATTGTGTATAACCATAAATCACCTCAATGATAGTCTAAATAATCAACTAATACTGCATGGATCCCTTCAAATTCAAAAATAACCCGCCAATTTTTATTAACGGTTACAGAATAATAGCCTTTAAAATCGCCTGTTAATTTGTGAAATCGCATATCAGGCAAATTCATATCATTGGGTTCAACGGCCGCATCTAATCGTTGCAAGATGATTTGCAACTGAAATTTATGCTTGGCATTAATGCCCGCTGTTGAGCCAGTTTGATAGAACTTTTTCAAGCCCTTATGCGTCCAGCTCTTTATCATCTGTTAAGTGTAGCGCATCACTTAACGTTTTGCAAGGAAAAGTTCACCCGCCGCTTTCGATCAGCTTTTGAAATCAAACAACACATTGGCCGCCGAATCTGCAAACTGCCGCCCTGCCTCAATATATTCCAAAACCATCACTGACAAAGCTCACCTGAGCGTAACACACGCCAATATCTTACAACATTTTAATCCGCTCAGCTCAGAGGTGCGGAAAGAGAGGCGCAGCAAGCATTTCAGCACCCCTCATTTCCCCAGCTCTGAGCTGCGCGAAATTAGACTGCGCCACAATATGCCTCTCTTATTTCGCGGATGCTTAAAAAATTAATTACTTTCTTCCTTACATTCTCAACCTCAGCCAACGGATCATAAGACAAAGCAGTATCCTGCCGTAGCAATGGCGCGATATCTTCAATAAAAGACACATCATTTAATTTTTCCGATAAATTGGCTTCAAATTCAGCGCGGGAAATTTTTGTTGCAGCATGATCCATGTAGTGATCGAAACATTGGATGACTTTATTTATTTCAAGCGATGGAAATTGTTTTAATGCCATCGCTATATCGAATAAATCACGTCCTTTTTTTCGCTGGTAAAGCGCGCGTAATTTTGTGCCTAGCAATTCTTCTAGTGTATACGTCGTCAATTCGGCTTTATTTGAAACCCATTGGTTTTCAACAGCAAATATTTTTTTAACCAAGCCCAATACAGTAAAATGTTCGCGAGTGTTGATTTCAACTTTTAATCGCATCGGCGTAATAGGAATGCTTTCGGAATCAAACCGATAAATGAAAGTCGCTCTTCCTTCTTTTAATTTCCATTTTGGCTCGCCTAGCCACGGGTTTAGCCGTCCTCGTAATGCTTCAAAAACAGGACCAATTGCCCCCGTGTTAATTTGGACTAAATCAATATCTTCTGAATAACGCGCGGCTGGCTGAATAAATAGTTTGTGTAGTGCTGTGCCGCCGCGAAAAGCTAATGAATTTGCCAAGAGCGGTTCTGAAAAAATTTCGACAATCGCGCGCGACAAAACAAGATCTTGTTCAATTTGTGGCTCAGATAACCATGGCGCAAATGTTCGCCATTCATTGATGTAAGCTTGCGGAATCATAAATCAGCCTCTATTTTTTCGTTAATATACAACTGCCATTCTTCATTTCGTGTCGTGTTTTCGTATATTTTATCGGTGCGTAGCGGGACGGGACGAATTTTTCTTTTATGTAGCCAGGTTTTAAATAACGAAATAATTTCTTGGTTTGCCTCGATGAGCTCCAACAAATAACCAAGTCGTTGCACATCGGGTGACGCTAAATGCCCATCTTCAAAAATCTTTTCAAACCTACTTTTATCAAAACGTTCCTGTAATTCGCTCAAGACGGTAGCTACATTATTTAAATATCCGGCAGGTTTAATATATCGAACTAAATCAAAAGCAGTTATTTCAGGAGTAGCAACTTGCATGTAACCGGTGACAGTTTTTACTGATTGACATTCAGATGACGAGATTTGTTTTTTGGTATAAAACTTGATAAAAAAATCCCCGACCTTTACGGGTCGTAACGGTTTGTCCGTCATTACTTGGAAAACTTGCGGTTGTTGATGCGCCGCTCCGTGCAATGCCGCGGCGGAAAGTATGCCTACATAGTAAGGCTGTTGAAAAAATTTCATAAGTGAATCAATAAACCAAGTGATTGGCGGCGCGCCAACCTCACGATATTCCGTTGGGACAATGACATAAAAATTGCGAGTAGGACGGATGAGGCGTTTCTTTTTAATAAGACGTAATGCGGCGAATCTAAGCGCATCGGTGGAACAGTTGAGTTCCGCGAGCACATCAGTACGAGTAAACGTATATCTCCCGCTTACTTGCAAGGCATTTAGATGGCTGTCTAACGAGAGTTTTTCGCATTTCATTTGCATAATGTATCGTATTGCGATACGAAACGCAAGTAAATTTATCAGAAAATTTTAGGGGTTGTTTACAACTCAGCATAATCGATTGATTTATAAGAGCAAACTCGTAGAATTGTAAATTATTAACCAACAATAAAACGAGTTTGCAATGATCCGACTAATGCTCACAGATGAGTCTTCCCATTGATTTTGAAATCAATGCTCACGATGTTTCCCACTATTTTAGAAAATCGCTAAAGTCAATCAATGCGGCAAAATAATCACTTTCCACCAATTCATCCGTAACTCCATTAATGTGAATCAATACGGGCACACATGAATACCGACGGGGTAACGCAAGCGCATCTAATTTTTTCTGCATTTTTGGAATAATATTTGCACCAATCTTTTCTCGAGAAAATTTAATTTCACATGCAAATAACGTATTATATTTTGTTTGAATAAGATAATCAATTTGACAACCCAATTGCTTAGTGGTTTTACGTTGAAAATAGGGATTATCGACACTGACCTCATCCACATTTAACCCCAGCGCATCATAAATATATTCTCGATTATTCAGCACTAGGTTTTCAAATTGAAGACCGCCGATCGAATCCCAACCCGGCAACGCCAATAATGTCGTTTTTTGATATTTATTTTGACCAATCTGACTTAAGTGTGGCAAAATGTATTTTAAGTAAAAACGCAGATAATTATCACGCAACCGATATCGACTTAATGTGGACATTTGATCCGTTTTAATACCCCATGTAAAATCACGCACAATAAATCCTGCTTTAATCAAGGCATCAAGATAATCGCTCAATCGACCACTCTTTTTGTATTGAACTTTCTGAGCAATCGTATTAAATTCAGTCGGGCCGGTTAATAATGCACGTACAATTTTCTGGTATAGTTCACCTCTGTTTTCAAATAAATCATGAAAGATTTTTTTAAATTCTTTAACTAATAACCCATTTTTAGAAAAGCAAAGTCGTTTAATATTTGCATCGGCACTTTGATCTCCTCGAATTTGCTCAAGATACCAAGGAATTCCGCCTACGATTGATAATATTTTAAACTTTTCATATACGGAGCGTTTAAACCGAACTTGCTCTAAAAATAGGTTCGATTCGCTCAAGGAGAGTTCATCTAGTGTTAACTCAAGCGAAATTCGACCAAAAAAGCCTGTACTACTTAATATATTTTTATCAATCCAAGTGGAAATAGAGCCGCATAAAATAAGAATTAATTGAGGATTTTTCTTAAAATGACGATCCCAAGCATTTTTAAGTTTTGGCAAAAAATCCGCCTCGTCAGCCGCCATCCAGGAAATTTCATCTAATAAAATAACCGTGCGCCCTGTTTGTGTGTGCTGAGACAACTGCCAAAAAATATCTCCCCAGTCCTGATCACTGACCCCTGGCATACCCTGCTCTTTCATCTGACGCACGAATTCTGTCCGTTGATTAATTTTTTTAGCTGCTTTATCCTCTTTTGGAAACAAACCGATAAATTCATAAAACTGAAGGTCTTTGGCAAACTCCTCGGCCAATCGGCTTTTACCAATTCGCCGCCGACCCTTAATCACAACCAAGCTCGCTGTTCGTTGCTTGAAAAGTCCTCTTAATTCCTCCAACTCATTCTGCCGACCAATAAAGGGTAAGCTCATCCGATATCCTCCGCTCATAAAACAGTGTTTTTTCTGTTTCGTGAACAGTATAGCACAAGCTTTATCGTTCACAAAACAGTATTTTTGCTTTTTTATGCACGCATCCTGGCATGACCCGAAATAGGAACATCGGCTTGGCGCGTCTACTCGCGCTTTATTATGCGGCTTCATTAAATGGCACAACTTTAATTTTATTTTTTTTCTGCAGCTCACCTGAGCGTAACACACGCCAATATCTTACAACATTTTAAAGTAAGAAATCTCCGCTGCTTGCAGCGGAGTCAAGGGCGCTGGGGAGTCCAGAGGGGAGCAATGCAATGCTCCCCTCTGGTCGCCGTCCGCGCGGGTTTCCCGCGCAGGCGAAATCAATTAAGGAAACAATCTCGGCCGCTTGCGGCCGAGTTGTTGAATCCGCCCAGCTCAGAGGTGAGGAAAGAGAGGCGCAGCAAGCATTTCAGCACCCCTCATTTCCCCAGCTCTGAGCTGCGCGAAATTAATTAGACTGCGCCGCAATTATCTTTATAAGTCGAAATCAAACTCGCCCCCTGAGTTCCTGAGGCACTCGCATCCGTATCCATCGACCACAGAATCGCGCCGCCTAAACCTGCCTTTTTAATATATTGACAGAAAGTTTTCACTTCTTCAGGAGATTCATATCCAACTAACTGCTGAGCTTGCGGATTATAAATATAAGAGGCAATCACGCCATCACCTTCATCAATATTATAATTTTTATATCCTTGGCTTAACAACGTATTAACAAATTTATACGGCAACAGACCGACCTGATTATTGCTATACTGCACATCAAAATTACTCGGCCCAGACCACGATTGATCGAACCCAGGATAATTAGCATTGGCACCGGCAGCAACGCCTGCAAATCCACGACCATATGCTGCAATGCCCGCCTGTAACTTGTCAACCGGCATACCATAGTCATTAACAACCTTATTCACCACATCTTCCAATCCATAATTAATCGCATAAGTATTTTGCATAAACGTTGGATTCTTTAACATGATATGAGAAACCGCACCCGGATCCCCTGATAAATCCCAAGGACCGTGCATGTCATAGGTCATGATATTCACATGATCAACATACGGTGCAATTTGCTTAAACCAACCACCGTCAACAGATCGATTAATGTAATCTAAATAACCTTCATTACAGGTGATCGTCACCGAAATGTAATAATGTTTTCCCAAACTATCTAATTTTTGTCGTGTATTTTTGACTAATTGATATAAGCTCGCATAATCAGTTAACGTAGACATATCAGGACTCTTTTGTGCACCATTTGCATCTGTTGGTGGCTCGAAATCATAATCTACCCCAAACGTTGTGCTCGACGACATATTGCTTAAATTAGACATCCAATTGCTCAGCGACGCTAAAAAAATATCTTCATTCGCAAAAATCGCCTGAAAAGAATCGGTTGAAACAGATTGGTTGGCTGCTGTATTAGCGCCACCGATCGCCAAAATCTTTGCGGTTTTGCCATTATTATCATCTAAATTTACAAACGCGCCAAAGTTATTCATCTGTCCAACATTAATGTCTTGATAACGTAACAGCGCCGGATGGCAAGCGCCCGAGCTACAATCTTGTTGCACAGCCGCACAAGATCCATGACCAACCGCGCTACAAAATGTTTTCCAAGCCGGCCCTTCTTTTGCACTCCAGCCCGGTAAATTCGCCCACAAATCATCAAAATGCAACTGACCAGCCCAATCTGCTGGCACATTAAATTGTTTTGCTTGCGCACTGTTTGGATTCCACACTTGTAAAAATGCATAGGCAACCACATCAGATTGTTTCACTTTTTGCACCATATCCGCATTACGCACAACCGTCGTATCGCCATATTGACTTGGATGCGAACCATCGAATGGATACGATGGATAGCCTGACGCACCATATCCACCCCATTCGGTCACATAAGTCGTTAACTGCTTTGCAAAAGCAGTACTCGCGAAACAAGACATTAAAACACCGAGTAACAAAATATTTTTTTTCATTATGAGTCACCCTCTTTAAATTTTGGAATAACGCTGCCATTATAATGAAGCAAAATACCCTTAAAAACTGTCATTTATGACAGGTTTTAGAAAAAATAAGGCGAATATCCTACAAAATTTTAATCTCCCAGCTATAAACGCGAGTTCCGGATAAGCTTTGGCCGTTATATGGTCAACAGCCCTTCTTCAAGGGCTTTTAATACTGACTGATATTTATTTTTTGTCCCGAGTTTTTTATTAATATTTTGCGCATGAAAATTAACGGTGCGTTCTGTAATATCGAGCTTTTTCGAAATTTCTTCGTTTGAATAATTTTGCGCAAACAGCAACAAGCATTGCATCTCGCGTTTACTAAGATTATAAGGCCGTTCAGTCATTTTTGTTTTTAATAACTGCTGGCGCACAAAATGATAATAGTAATGCGCAACGATGAAAAATTCATGTTGCAATGCTTCTCGATTTTCCAAACAGACCTGTCCTTTCAGCTGCTCAATCAACAACACTGCAAAATCATCATGCGAACCATGAATCGGAATCGTAATGCCTTTATCTGCACCAAACACTAATGAATCTTCACGCATCTTTTTTTCACGTTGATTTTTGGCGGTTTTTAATTGTGTTTGAATATCCCAAAAAATCGGCAGATTATCTCGATACGCTTCCCCCAAAGTAGAATCAATATCATTATAATTTTCTTCGACATAATGACGGTGCCATGTTTTAAAGTTATCCGAACAAAACACATATTTCAATTTATGTTTCGATTTTGGATGATACGCATAATAGGTAAAATCAAATGTATTAATACCCAATGCTTTTAGGTATTTTTTTAACGCATAATTCACTGCGTCGAGGCTTTTCGACTGCTGCAACTCTGTTAAAAACTTATTTAATGATTGGGTAGAAATCATAATTAGATGCTTTGCTTGACGCCCTCATATTTGCTCAACAACTCGGCCGCAAGCGGCCGAGATTGTTTCCTTAATTGATTTCGCCTGCGCGGGAAAGCCGCGCGAACGGCTCCTCTCGGGGAGCATTGCATTGCTCCCCTCTGTAACGTAGCCTGGGTGGAACGAGCAAAGCGAGTGAAACCCAGGGTCTTCATCCTGGGTTTCGCTTCGCTTCACCCAGGCTACACTTGCTTATTTAATGATTGGGTAGAAATCATAATTAGACTCTTTGCTTGGCGCCCGCATATTTGTTAAAACGGCGCATTGATAATAATCGTATCCGCGCGATTCGGGCCGGTAGAAATAATATCAATCGGCACGCCGACAATTTTCTCGATCATCTTTAAATAATCCTTGGCCGCTGGCGGCAATAAATTGTAATTACGCACCCCTTTCGTTGATTCTTGCCAACCAGGCAGGGTTTCATAAATAGGTTCGCAATGCGCTAACGTGGTTGCGTCCGCAGGCGGCGCATCAATTTGTTTTCCGTGTAATCGATAAGCAACACAAAACTTGATTTCGTCTAATCCATCTAACACATCTAACTTAGTCACGCATAACCCAGTAAATCCATTCAACTCAACCGCACGTCTTAATAATACCGCATCAAACCAACCACATCGCCGTGATCGTCCCGTTGTCGTACCAATTTCGCTGCCACACTCGGACAACCATTTGCCATATTTATCATCCAGCTCAGTAGGAAACGGCCCCGCACCAACACGTGTCGTATACGCTTTCACAACGCCCAATACTTTATCGAGATATCGCGGGCTAAACCCGCAACCCGTCGAAACACCGCCTGCAATCGTATTCGATGATGTCACAAAAGGATAAGTCCCATGATCAATATCTAAAAATGTCCCTTGCGCACCTTCAAACAAAATATTGCGTTTCTGTTCGCGCAATTGCATCAACCATCTCGTCACATCCGTCGCCATCGGCCGCAATTCTTCACTAAAGGTGATTAATTCGTCTAAAATCTCATCATAATGCAATATATCTGCTAAATAATATTCTTTTAATAAGAAATTATTATACTCGACTAACTCTTTGACTTTTTGTGCAAGCGTTTCTGAATAAAATAAATCGGAAATCCGTATAGCACGACGCGCTACTTTATCTTCATAAGCCGGACCAATCCCTCGACCCGTCGTGCCAATCGCCGTTGCACCGCGATATTTTTCGCGCGCCTGATCGATGGCAATATGATAAGGCATGATTAACGCACAACTGTAACTGATATGTAAACGACTGCGCACGGACACGCCTTTTGACTCGAGTTGCCTAATTTCATCCAGCAACGAGGCAGGCGACAACACGACGCCGTTTCCAATAAAACAATGCACATCATCATGCAAAATGCCAGACGGAATTAAATGCAGTTTGGTGATTTTATCATTAATAACAAGCGTATGACCGGCGTTATGTCCACCTTGATAGCGCGCAACAGCCGCAACGTTTTCGGTTAATAAATCGACGATCTTACCTTTCCCTTCGTCGCCAAACTGACTACCTAAAACAACGATGTTTTTGCTCATAAATAGCACCTTTATTGTAATCAAAAAGACGATTTTAACAGATAACAGCAGCCATAGGCAGAAAGAATAAATCGTGGCACATTTTTACAATGCGCCACGATAGCAAGAAATATGGACAAGTATCACATGCCATTAAATTTGATTATTTCTTAGGCATTTTCTTCGGCGGCAACCATTGCTTGATGAGCAACCTCTACATTATGCGCCGGCACAATAGTTGAAATTGCGTGCTTATAGACCATTTGAGTAACAGTACCTTTTAGCGTTACAACATGTCCATCAAACGCTTCGATTTGGCCTTGTAGTTTAATACCATTAACGAGGTAGATTGCGGCGGGAACTTTTTCTTTTCGTAAGACATCTAGAAATAAATCCTGTAAGCATTGTTCCTTTGTCATTGTAATTTCTCCATTAATTATCGTTTTAATTATCCTAAAACAAACACACGGATATCATCCACACGCAAGCATGATATAAAGCATAGTTGCTGTCAATAGTTATAAAACAATTTTTGAAAAAATGATCTTACATGCGTGACGCGCGCGTCTCTCTCAAGAAAAATCCCAAGATAAAACTAATAATTAATCCGATGGGTAATATCGACAACGCAATTTGATAATCATGAATAGAATAAATAGGCACTCCCTGCAAAATCGTACCGTGCCAATGCAAATCCAACAACCAACCAATCACTGGTTGAAACACAAGTCCCCCTAACATAATCAACATATTAGTAAACGCAATTGCTGTTCCTGAAATTTTTTCGGGGCTCACTTCACGACTAATGGCAAACACAATAATTTGAGCGCTGATCACAAAACCTAAACTAAACAAAGCAGATTCTACTGAGAAAAGACTAAGATTAGGCACATATAAAACAATCAACATGATGAATAAACCAATCATAGAGCCAACCATCAATGGCATTCGACGTTGCTGAAATTTATCCGACAAAAAACCGATAATCGGCCCACCAATCGACCACCCCAAAAACATCAATGAAATAGCCGTTGCCGACTGATTGTACGAAATGTGATGCGCCTGAATCAAATACGAAATTCCCCAAAGCTCGGCAAACGTACTAAGACCTAAATACATCAAGCAACCGATCGCACCTGCCATCCAAATATAAGGCGACTTTATTGCAAACCATAACCCTTTTAGAACATCTTTAAACTCTGGATCTGCCACATAAAAAGTATGATGAGAGGTTTTAATACGATCCTGAACAAAAACAAACATAATCACTATCAAAAAAACACCTAGAATTGCTAAATCAAATGTTGTCATTCGCCACCCATGCCATTCGACAAGCGGTGCAATAAAAATGTCGCCGCCCATTGCCGCTAACGTTCCAAGTGTGGTAATCAACCCCGATGCAAACGCAAATCGATTGGGCGGCAACCAGATCGTTGCAATTTTTAATGCTCCCACAAACGCAAATGCCGAACCCAATCCGATGAGCAATCGCCCAAAACCCAACATCCATACAGATTGTGCTGAACCAAATATAAATGCACCAATTACACATAACGCACAAGCTGCCACTAATAACCGACGAGGACCATATCGGTCAATCAATACACCCACAACCAATTGCATGGGCGAATACGCAAAATAATATAATGCGATCACGCTACCATAACGCGATGCTGATAAATGAAAATCATGCATCAATTCGCCAGACATGACGCTCGGGGCAATTCGTAAAATATATTCATAGCCATAAAAAAGCGCGCCGACTCCACAAATTAACCATGGAATAAGAGAGTGCTTTTTTACATCATTGATAATAGATAAACGACTCATACGACCTCGAAATGACAGAGCTAAAAGTAGATTATCATTCAAAAAGACTATTCTTTATCGGCTTTTACTTTGTCGGCCACACCAGGCATAGCATAACGCTGCTTAAAGCGCTCCACACGACCCGTTGTATCAACGATCTTTTGCTGACCCGTATAAAACGGGTGACATTTGTCACACACATCGATCAATAAATCATGCCCCAGGGTAGACCCTACGGTGAATTTACTACCACAACTACAAGTGACTGTAATTTCAGCATATTTTGGGTGAATTTCCGCTTGCATCACTATTCCTCTTCTTTGCTTAATTGCCCCGAATACGGAGCCCATCTATTAATATGGGACTGAATCATAGCCGAGCCCCTCTTTAGAATCAAGGATTTGGTCAAAATTTTAGTGATCTCAATCAAACTCAGCAATGACGGGGGCATGATCCGAGGGTGAATCCCAACCACGAGGTGTCTTATCGACAAAACAGCCCTTGCAATGCTTACTTAATTCATCGCTCAATAAAATCAAATCGAGCCGCAACCCCATATCACGCATAAATGCCGCATGCCGATAATCCCACCAACTGTAGCCACCCGACGTTTGATCAAGCAGTCGATACGCATCATGTAGGCCGACAGCGAGTATTTTTTGCAAGGCAGCTCGCTCGGGCTCGCTCACCAACACCTGCCCCTCCCACGCTTTGGGGTTATACACATCCAGATCTGCGGGCGCGATATTAAAATCACCAACGATAACAAATTTTGAAAATCTTTGGAGCTGTAATTTTGCATGTGCGCATAATTTTTTAAGCCATTCTAATTTATATTGATACTTATCTGAATCGATACTAGTTCCATTCGGCACATATAAATTTAAAAACCGATAACCATCAATAGTCGCGCCCAACACACGTCGTTGCGGATCCTTCAGCCCAGGTAAATCATAAACAACATCCGTTGCTTCTTTTAAACTAATAGTTGCCACGCCATTATAAGATTTTTGTCCTGAATAAATGACATGATAACCGGCTGCCTCGATTTCATCTTTTGGAAATTTATCATCAGGTACTTTTGTTTCTTGAATAGCTAAAATATTCGGACGATGCGTCTTCAGCCATCTCAAAATATGTGGCAAGCGCATGCGAACTGAATTCACATTCCACGTCGCAACTTTAAACATAAATTATTTTCACTTAATCTCTGGACTCCAATAAAATGTCAGGCAAAATTCCATGCAAAATAGCCACAAAAACACCGGTGTATTCTAACGCATCAGAATCCAGAGAATCAACATGCCGGACTAAAGCATTCTCTGGATCCCGGATATTCCGCCTTCGGCGGAATTCCGGGACGACCGATTAATAAAAGAAAAACACCTGTACTTTCGAAATAAAAGGAATTTTCTCAACAGCCGCTGGATATTGCTTTAACAACTCTTCCACCGAGGGCAACTCGGATAATGATCGCATGAGCAAAAACACCTCGACTTCAATTGATTCATTCAAATAATGCAAGTTAATATGATCAATCAAATGATAGCTCGACAAATCTTTCCAACAGGCTCGCAATTGTTCTTCAACCACGATACGATTCGGTAATTTACTGGGCGCTGTTTCCTCGCTGGTCGTATCGACATGAACGGTCACATCGGCAACCTTATCCATACGAGTAGAAAGATACGCAATAATTTGCTCTGCGATATAATGTCCTTCAGAAACGCTCACATGAGAATCCACTTGTATATGCACATCCACAAAAACCGTACCGCCCAAAGAACGTGTGCGTAACTGATGAATAGATTTAATGCCAGGCACCTTTAACATTTCATCATGCATAAACCGCAAGGTACGCGCATCAATGCCTGTATCCACTAACTCGCGCACACATGACCAAATCGACTTGCCCGCCACTCTTAAAATCATAACGCCAATAATAACCGCACCCACAGCATCCAGATAATGAATACCAAAATACTCACCCGTTGCACTAATCAATACAATCAAAGATGAAAACGCATCGCTGCGATGATGCCATGCATTCGTTTTTAGTAACGTAGATCCCGTACGTTCGCTGACATTAAGCGTATATCGATACATAAACTCTTTCATGATGATGGAAACAACCGCAACCATCAAAACAAATAAATTGGGTGACAAAACATCATGTAAAACGGCATCAACAATCGCATCAGCAACAATGCCCAAACCGGCAAGCGCTAACACAATCCCAACAACAATCGTCAGCGCGGTTTCAATGCGCTGGTGTCCGTATGGATGATTATAATCAGGACCATGACTACCCGCTTTCGCCGCATACAATACCAAGACATCCGTTAATAAATCCGAAAAAGAATGGATACCATCGGCGAATAAAGCCTGTGAATTCCCCAACCACCCGGTAAGCATTTTTAAGATGGCTAAAAAAATATTAACTGCTGCGCCAATCAGCGTAATTTTTTTCGCCTGCCGAAACGATTCTGTACTATTCATAGAAAGATTCATGGCCGCACCCGTGCTCATTATTTATGCTATGATAACATGTTTATCTATAGTCATCCAGTTGACACTAGATAAATACAATTTACAATAACTTATTGCGAAGCAAATACCTAGCGGCTTGCCGCGAGTACCTTACGCATGGGGTTTCTAAAGGG
>MGXQ01000021.1 GCA_001801405.1 Gammaproteobacteria bacterium RIFCSPHIGHO2_02_FULL_42_13
AACTTTTCATGTTTAAAAACACTTTTTTTATCAGGGAAATTGTTTGATCATCCGGCGTGAATGCGTTACTTTTCTAATCGTGCCATTTTGAGCGCTAGCTGAATCAATCGACCCTATTTATTTTATAACGTCATTATTTTCACTTGTAGGTTGGCTCAGCGCCAACCTACATTTTATTTAGCCCAACCTACCGCGCTTTATTTTCGGTGGCAGGCGCAAGAAAAGTATGCCATAGTAATAAAAGGAGACATAAGGATATGAAGCGATATCGCTCGTCGCAAGGAGACAAGCCTTCGGACGAGGGTTTAAAGGTCTTACAGTTTAAGCTCAGAGGGCGCATCTTTTGCTTAGAAATTGCCAATGTCTTGCGTGTGATTCATTTTGTCAATCTAAAATCTGTGCCGGGTATGCCTTCCTACGTTAAGAGTTTATTCAATTTGCATGGTGAAGAAATGCCGATTATCGATTTGGCTGAGCGGATCAATATGGGTGGCGAATCCAAATATACCCTAAATACCCCCATTATTTTATGTGAACATCAATCCAAACATTTTGGTTTGATTGTCGAAGAGGTGTTGGGCGTCGAATTTATTCGATTAGAAGATCTTCAAATGAAAGAACTCTTACAAGATAATTTAGAAACTTATTTGTTAGGCGCGTTAACGACAGATTATGGCGATATTCTATTATTGAATATTGATAAGCTATCCAAAATTTGTATGGAACACTCTTTCAATAAAAATGGTTAAAAAATCTACAGGCCGCACTCGAAAAAGTTGAAAAAGGCAGCGTTTCTTTAATTAATAGGATGTTAGTTGAAGAATTTGCATCTATTCTTAGAGAAGAGATAAAAGCGCATGGAGCGAAAATAACGTAATAGGGGAAAACAAATGTACGAAGAGCAAAAGGATTTGCACACTTCGATTGATCAAAATATTGACAGTATTGATTCACCTGAAGCACGTCTAATCTTAGAAGAGCGTACAAAATCATTTGCTCAAATAGAAGAAGTTGAGGACGTTGGCGATTATCAAGAATATATCTGTTTTCGATTGGGCGACAAAGAGCTCTATGGTATTGCGTATCCCTATCTTTCTGAAATTGTAGAATCTACTCGTCTCACGTTTGTACCTATGACGCCTGACTTTATTGCAGGCGTCATCAACCTTCGCAGCAAAATTGTACCCGTCATCGATTTAAAGAAATTCTTTCATTTAACCACAACGACTAAAAGCGATTCTTATTGGGTGGTGATCGTACATGAGGGCGCACGCATGCTGGGGATGCTGGTTGATGAGGTTTTGAATAATAATCGCTATGCGGTTAAAAAACTTTCGCCAGCATTGCCTTCAAAAAATGTGAGCAATTTGGAATATGTTCAGGGAATTTATGAAGGAAAGATTACGGTTTTAAATATATCGGCATTATTAAATGACGCCATTTTGAGAAAGATGAATGAAGGAGTATCGCGATGAGTGGTTTACAAGATATAAAAATTTCAACACGATTAATCGGCTTAGGGGTTTTGGTTGTGGTGTTTATGGTAGGATTGGCCGCGCTCGGTATGCATACCGCCACGACTATTTATGACACACAGAAAACGGTTATCAGTATCACAGAGATCGTCTCAGATGTTCAAGATATTGTTCATGATTGGAAAAACATCTTGGTACGCGGGGGTGATCCGGTTGAATTTGAAAAATATCAAGCTGACATTAATACGCATATACAAATTGCCGATAAAAGATTTGATGAGATTAGCGTTAATTATAAACGCCATGGTGGGGATTTGGGACAATTTTATCAAGCCGAGTCAAGTTTTCAATCCATGATAAATAAATATCAAGAATCTGTTCGTTTTTATGAAAAATCAAACAACATGCGGAATGTTTTAAAAGTGGATGCTATGGTGAAGGGCGCAGATAAAGCAACGTTAGATAGCCTAAAGAAAATAGCGAATGATTTTAACACTAAAACAGATGTTGATATGTCTGCGGAAATTATGCAAATGATTGTGATCAGCGCGATTGGCATTGTGTCAACTTGTTTGCTGTTATTTTTGGTGATTCGACATATTACATCGGGTCTTAAGACATTAAGTCGTGTGGCGGACAAAGTTGCAGAGGGAGATCTGCGTACAAAAATTATAGATCTGGGAAAAAATGAACTTGGTTTTTTGGCCAAAGGATTTTCTCGTATGGCCGAAAATTTAACGAAATCCATGCGTCAAAATCAAGCGACCAGTAATGAAATGTTTAGTACGATCGAGCAATTGACACAAGCAACGCACAAGCAAGCGGCGAGTTCATCGCAGCAAGCAGCATCGGTCAATCAAACCACATCAGCGGTTGCACAGATCAAAGCAACGTTTGCTCAAACCTTAGAAAAAGTGCAGCAGTTAGGTGAAAAGGCCGAGCATGTGCATTCAGAAGGACAGCGCGGCACAGAGTCATTGGATCAATTAGTGGGGGGCATGAAAGATATTCAACAAAAGGTTGAGCAAATTGCGCAATCTATTTTAGGGTTGAGTGAACAAACACAACAGATTGGTGAAATCACGCGAAGCGTGAATGCCCTAGCGCAACAGTCGAAATTATTGTCATTAAACGCGTCGATTGAAGCGGCTAAAGCGGGTGAGGCCGGTAAAGGCTTCGCAGTGGTAGCGACTGAAGTGAAAGATTTAGCCGAAAAATCACAGCAAGCGACACAACAGGTTCAAAAATTGTTAGGTGACATTCAGCAAGCGACCGAAAAAGCGGTGATGAACACCAAAGAAGGCAGCAAGGTGGTGGAAACCGGTTTAGGGTTGGCCCAACAAACATCAGAAATATTTAATTCGTTAAATCAGGTTATTGCAGGAACGACAACTGCCAGTCAGCAAATTGTGGCGGCCGTGCGTCAAGAAGCAAACGGTATTGATCAAATTGCGAGTGCGATGACAGAGATTAACTCTGCTATACAAGAGTTTGCGAGCACGACAGAGAAGACAAAGCAGGTGACGCATGGCCTAGAAACCAATGCGAAAAAGATGATGGAGATGATTAAAATATATAAATTAGATGATCAGCATGGACATTGATCCAAAAATATTTCAACAATTAATTGATACGTTCAACATTGAATTGGAAGAACAATTGCAATTAATTACAGAAGGGTTGGTAAAGCTTGAAAAGGATATTGATCCAAAAGAAGCGGAAACCATATTGCATTCGATATTTCGTTCGGCTCATAATATCAAAGGATCTTCGCGCAGTATTGGTATTATGGAATTAGGTGACATCGCGCATAAACTTGAGAATATTTTTCAACAGTTAAGAGACGAAAAAGTTCTACCTTCTAAAGAAGTGATTGATGTTGGTTTTGAAGCTTTGGAAGCAATGCGTAAAGCGTTTGCCGCTTTTGTGAATAAAAACCCCGTCGCAGAGCGTGGTGCTGCGTCGGCTGCAGGCGGTCAAAAAAAAAGTGACGAATCGGCCGAAAATTTGCAACATGATGAATATGTGAAAATTTCTATCGCAAAGATTGCAGAAATTAGTGCCTTGATCGATGAATTGCAAATGGTCAAGCTGCATGTTGCTGACCGATTAAGTCAGTCCAAGGGAATATTGCAGAAATTCTCTGAATTGAATGAGAAAACATTCAATAATCAGATGCTCATTCAGAAGGAATTGATGAAATTATATAATGTGGATTATACGACGAATAGTCAGTTTAAACTCTTAGCTGAAAATTTGCAGTATCAAGTGCGCTTATTACAATTAACCCCTGTTGATGCTGTTTTGCAACCTTTAATTGGTACGGCGCGTACCCTCTCGAGAGAGTTGAATAAAGAAATTAATCTTACCATTTCAAGCGGTGGGATTGATTTAGATCGCTTTATGCTAGAAGTATTAAAAAATCCCTTGCAACATTTGTTGCGCAATGCCATTGATCATGGTATTGAAACCGCCGATGTTCGAAAAGAGATGGGTAAAGAGGCGATTGGACAGATTCATATTAAAGTAGCGTCGGAAGGGAATCGCATTGTTGTTATCTTTAGCGATGATGGGGCGGGGATTAATGCTCAAAAGGTACTGGAATCTGCAATAAATAAAAAGCTAATCACAGAGTATGAATCAAATAATTTAACCGAAGCACAGAGGTTAGATTTTGTTTTCAGTCCGGGTGTTTCAACGAAAGAAACTATTACCGAGTTATCGGGGCGTGGAGTCGGTTTGGATGTGGTGCGTACCAGCGTCCAATCCATTGGCGGTGACGTGTCGTTAACCACCGAATTAGGCCAAGGGACAACGATTAAATTATCGTTGCCACTCACGCTGGCATCAGATCGCGGGGTGTTTATACGTGTTCGCGATTCTTATTTTGTCATCCCAACAACGGCGGTGACACGCATTGTGGAATTAGATCGAGATCAAATTGATTCGGTTCAATCCGGCTATGCATTTATGTTGGAAGGGCGACCGGTTCCGTTGCGCGATTTAGCGAACATGTTGAATTTTGCCACATTAGATGAGAAAACTGAAAAAGCGGAAAAAATCTCTATTGTTGTTATTTCAAAAGGTTGGACGTTGGTCGGATTGATTGTGGATGAGATTTTTGGCGAACAAGAAATTGTGATAAAGCCGATTATTGAACCCTTAAATATATTGCCATGTATTTCAGGAGCCACATTGACCGGTCAAGGGGATGTTGTGTTGGTATTAAACCCTATTTATTTAGTGGAAGCAGCGGTGTCGACTTCGGGGAAATTATCAAAAGTCAATTTGAGAGTTCATCGTTGATGGAGATTGCGCAACAATTGATGTGAGGAGACTATGGAAATGTCCGGTAAAAAGCGCATTTTAGATTATAAGATTGTGGGCTTGGGTGTGTCGACCGGAGGACCAGCCGCACTGCATACGATTTTATCTGAATTGCCGAAAAATTTTCCTGTGCCGATTGTTATCGTGCAGCATATGTCGCCGGGTTTTTTAGCCGGATTTGTAAAATGGTTGCAAGGCGATGTAACACTGCCAATTTCGTTGGCTAACGATAAGGAAAAATTACTGCAGGGACATATTTATTTTGCGCCCGATCAAAAACATTTATCGATTGTTGAGAATGGGGGTAGTTTGTTTGCCTCCGTTGAGGCATCGAGGAAACCGTCATCATTTTGTCCCTCTATCAATGTGCTGTTTGAATCCTTAAGCCGTATTGGAACGGGTAAGGTGTTGGCGGGTGTGTTGACAGGAATGTCTGGCGATGGTATTCCAGGCATTTGTGCGCTGCATAAAGCAGGGCATTATACGTTTTCACAAGACATACAGAGTAGCATTGTGTCAGGCATGACAAAAGAAGCGATTGAATCTAAATGTGTTTATGATGTAGTGCCATTAGATGGCATCGCAAAGTTTATGATTAAACAATTACAAGGTAAAATCACATGAAGATATTAGCCATCGACGATTCAAAAACCTTGTTATTATTGCTCAAAAGCATCATTGAACGGCTGGGGCATGAGTTTGTTTTCTCGAATGATCCGAAAGAGGGAATTCGATTGTTTCAGAGTGAAAAGCCGGACTTGATTATTTTAGATGTCGAAATTTCTGAAGAGATGGATGGGTATGAATGTGCTCGACAAATTCGTCGGGTGAGTGCAGAAGGAGAATGGATCCCGATCATCTTTTTAAGCGGCATGGTGAATGATGAAAATATTGCAGCCGGCATCGACGCGGGTGGCGATGATTATTTAACAAAGCCTTTTAGCGAGATTACGTTAAAAGCGAAAATCAAAGCGATGCAGCGTATTGCCGATATGCGCCGAGAATTAATGCACTTTTCTGACATCGTTAAAAAAAGCAATCAAAAGTTATATGAATTGACTTATATCGATGGGTTGACGGGCGTTTCAAATCGTCGTGCATTTGATAAAGGATTGGTGCGCGAATGGAATAAAATTTGCCGTCTGAACAAGTCGGGCGAACCTTTTTCGCTGATCATGATCGATATCGATAAATTTAAATTTTTTAATGATCATTATGGGCATCAGGCGGGTGATGAATGTTTGCAAAAAGTTTCCCAGGTGTTAAAAGAGCATTTGCGTCGTGTGGTTGAAATGCTCTGTCGTTATGGCGGAGAAGAATTTGTCGTGCTATTGCCTTCGATTGGCAAAGACGAGGCGATGAAGATCGCAGAAACTCTTAGAAAAAGCATTCAAGACATCGGTATCGCGCATGCTGATTCGGGTACGGTTTCGAAAGTGGTGACGATTAGTTTAGGCGTGTCGACTGTTATGGTGAGCGAGCAAGGTGATCCGTTTAAGTTATTAAGCGCCGCTGATTTAGCGCTGTATGAAGCAAAAGAACATGGACGTAATCAAGTTGCCTATTTAGATCCGAAGAAGGATTAGCGTGGTGGAAGAAAATTGAAATTTTTTTAAATAATCCCAAATCCCCCTGAACCCCACGCCACAAGTGCCTTTCATGTCGACTAAAACCACCATTTTTTGCATTTTTTGTTAGAGAGGATTACTATACCCATGAGCTTGATATGGACAAAAAATGAATAAAAAAGACAATTTTTCATGTCCATCTGGGCTGACCGATAAACAGTCTCCCTAAAAGCCGCATAATATAAGGCTCACAAGCCGATAAGTATTATGAATTTTAAGGTTTTTTTTGCGACACTTAAGATTTCCTTAAGATTCGCATGCTATTTTAAGAATGAAGAAGAAAGTAAGGAAATAGGGTGATGATATGGGTATAGCTGATCTTCTCAGAGCGTTATCACCTTCTCGAGCAGGAGAGGGAGGGAAAGCTGTCCGTCCACCCAGCCCGTTAACCCTCAGTGCCAGCCGTGTTTATGGCAGTTTATCGAAGTTACTGGATTCTCGAGATTCTCCAAAAGCAAAACGTTCATTATTTAGTGATGCAGTACTTGTTGCCGCCCCTCAGCCTCAAGCGATTGCTGCTGTCGATTCTGGTGCCGCTTTTGATGTTTCTGATGTTTCTACTGTTGAGGGCCCACCGAGAGAAGCGGAGAGCGTTGATTCTGCCGAGATTCCGACTTTTAGTGCTTGCTGGAGAGACTTGTCTAGTGGAATGGAAAAATTACAAGGGGTAGCAACTATTAGCTTTGAAGCGTTATCTCCTATCCTTTTACAATTGAATCAGGTTTTACGTGATAAGGATTTTCAAGCAGTGGGAACTTTTCCTGCGGGCATCGATTTTTGTAGGAATTTAGCAGAATTTTACGCTCACATTCTTGTTTGTCTTCCCGGGGAATTAACGGAGCCTCAAAGACAAGCATTGCGCCCACTGATGGAATTTTATCAAGATATGATTATTGACTGCAAAGAATTATTAAATAATTTCCGTGGTACAGTAAAAAACATATGCTCGCAAGTGGAAATAAATGACGAAAACTGTCACGATGTTTGTAAGCAATTACAGGATATTTACGATCATCCGGGTTTCGACATGCTAGTGAATGAGGATGAAGGCTCTGAATTTCTTAAAACAATACGAGGCTTTTTTCGACGCTTAATTCGGAGTGTTGAGAAAAAAACTCAACAAGCCTCGCCTGTTGCAGTTGAAGATGATGGTTATAATTTTTATCGAGACGTTATAAAATTTTTGCAGGAATGTTATGAAATAATAAGTGATAGAAGATCGGAAAAGACAGGGGAGATAAAAACAAATCAACAAAAAACGATAGATCCAGCATGCGCGGTTGTTATAAGTCCTACGGTTACCCATCCACAAGAAAAAGCGAAGAGAGAACCCACGCTGAGTGATTTAAGAAAAGATCTGGTTGATGTATATGCGAAGGCACAACAAGCGGTTTCTGTGGCAAAAACTACCGAAGATTTTATTCAGGTTGATTTCTTATTGAAGAGTTTTAATGAACGAGTGACTGCTTATCAAAAAGCAGTTAAGTCAGTGTTTGGCATTATAATTTTATATACTGTTAAAGAAGAAGCGGCACGTGCTGATGTTTATGAGTTGTTACTGTCATGGGAAATGATTGAACCAAGTAACAGATTGATATCGATCGATGAGCGATTACCTAATTCGGATGCCTTCCCGCGTTTAGTGGAAGCGTGTAAGCTTAAAATGCATGAATTAACGGTAGCGAGAGATACAAGAGGGTTGCGACAACATTCAGATGAGCGCAATAAAAGATATGCAGAAAACAATAAGCAAACTGAGGAGCGTTTGACCAAGGCACCACAAACTCGATTTTTCACGACAACCGCCGCTTCGCCTAATCTCTTATCCTTGGTTACCTGTATTTTGGCAGGAAAAAATCTTGTTGAAAAGCGCTTAACAGGTCCTTTTGCATTGCAAAATAAAACGGTGCATTTGATTGAGCTTACCAAAGAACGTCTGCAAGAATTTAAAGAAACAGTTGAGCGATTAGGTGCTGAACATTCTGAGGCTGTTGAGAAGGCGGTTAAGACGCTTGATTCCAAAGCCAAGAACGCTGATGACGCTGTCGCGCGCATGACGCATCAGTTAAATACTTGGAAAGAGGCGGTCGCGCCTAGTATTCATGAGACGCCAACACCAGCGTGTACGCCGACATAGAAGCATTCCGAATATTGCTGCGCCAGCAGTCACGTCATTCCGGAATCAAGCGCAGCGCAGTCCTCGGAATCACGCCGTAGGC
>MGXQ01000022.1 GCA_001801405.1 Gammaproteobacteria bacterium RIFCSPHIGHO2_02_FULL_42_13
CAAGCGGTTAAAATTTAATTTAAACCGCCGTATGCGACATCGCACGTACGGTGGTGTGAGAGGACGGCGAGGTGACTCGCCTCCTACTCGATTAAGGTAAATAAATATTCCCGTATTCCGCTTCGCTCCATACGGGCTACATTTGCTTGTTCGCATGAGCTTAGACCGATCGCTTTAGGTAAACTGTATTTATGGAAGACATCAACAAAATCGTGCAATTGGCCAAGGATGCGATTAATCAAGCGATCGACTTACAACAACTTGACGATATTCGTGTTCGGTTCTTAGGTAAAAAAGGCCAACTGACTGACTTGCTCAAATCAGTTAGTACATTATCTGCAGCAGAAAAACCCACCGTAGGCCAAGCGGTGAATTGTGCAAAGCAAACGATTCAAACATTATTGAATGAACGCCAAGAGTATTTTTCTCGTCTTGCATTGGAAGCAACACTCCAAGAAGAATCCATTGATGTTACTTTGCCCGGCCGCGGTCAATCATCCGGTTCATTACATCCGGTCATGCAAGTGCGTGATCGTGTTGAAATGATTTTTGCATCGATGGGTTTTGATGTGGAAGAAGGTCCAGAGGTTGAAGATAGTTATCATAATTTTGATGCATTAAATATTCCTGAAAAGCATCCGGCGCGTGCCATGCATGATACGTTTTATGTAGATGCTGATCGTGTATTGCGAACGCATACATCACCTGTACAAATTCGTTACATGAAAGATCGCAAACCACCGATTCGTATGATTGCGCCTGGTCGGGTGTATCGATGTGATTTTGATGCGACTCACACGCCGATGTTTCATCAAGTTGAGGGATTATTGATTGATGAAAATGTGAGCTTTGGTGATTTAAAAGGATTGCTGACAGAATTTATTCGATGTTTCTTTGAAGAAGATCTTGCTGTGCGTTTTCGTCCGTCTTATTTCCCCTTTACTGAACCATCCGGTGAAGTAGATATGCAATGCGTGTTATGCAAAGGCGCAGGCTGTCGTGTTTGTAAACAGACGGGTTGGTTAGAAATTTTGGGTTGCGGGATGGTTCATCCGAACGTATTAAAAGTTGCTAATATCGATTCAGAAAAATATACGGGTTTTGCATTCGGCTTAGGCATTGATAGATTAGCGATGATTTATTATAAAATTAATGACTTGCGCGTTCTTTTTGAAAATGACATTAGGTTTTTAGAACAATTTTGACCTTTAAGAGATTATAATGAAACTCAGTTTAAATTGGTTATCCGAATGGTTTAGTCATGATATTGCACTCGATGATTTGTCGGAAAAGCTAACGATGGTTGGTTTAGAAGTAAGTGAGATTTTGTCGGTTGCTAATAAATTTTCTAAGGTTGTTGTAGGTCAAGTTTTAACGGCCGAGCAACACCCTGATGCGGATCGATTGCATGTTTGTACCGTCGATGTTGGTGACAAAATGTCCTTAGGCATCGTGTGCGGCGCTTCCAATGTTCGGCCTGGATTAAAAGTGCCGGTGGCATTAGTAGGCGCAACCATCGGTGATCTTGAAATAAAAAAAACAAAATTACGCGGGATAGTATCTAATGGGATGATGTGTTCGGACAAAGAGCTTGGGTTGGCACAAGAGAGCAATGGATTATTAGAGCTGCCAGAAGATGCGCCGATCGGTCAGGATATTCGAAAATATTTACAATTGGATGATTCGTCAATAGAAGTGGATTTAACGCCCAATCGAGGCGACTGTGCCAGCGTATTAGGGATAGCCAGAGAAGTAAGTGCGATTTATAATAAGCCTTATCGCATGCCGAAAATCAGCGCGATTAAACCAACGATCAATGATATCTTTCCAGTCAAATTACATGAACCAAAATTCTGTCCGCGTTATGTGGGGCGCGTGATACGTGGCATTAATGTTGATGCAACGACACCTTGGTGGCTCAAAGAGAAGTTAAGACGCTCGGGACTCCATAGTGTCCATCCGGTGGTTGACGTGATGAATTACGTCATGTTGGAATTAGGTCAGCCGATGCATGCGTTTGATTTGGCCAAATTACATGATTACATTGAGGTGCGTTTTGCAAAACCAAAGGAATCGATTGTATTATTAGGCAATATAGATAAATATTTGGACGCAGAGACCCTTGTCATTGCTGATTCAAAAAGAGCATTAGCAATTGCTGGGGTACTGGGGGGGAGCGTTTCCGCTGTTGCACGTGGAACGACAGATATCTTTTTAGAAAGCGCATTTTTTGATCCAAAACAAATTGTTAAAAATGTCAGCACCTATAAATTAACGACAGATGCTTCTTATCGCTTTGAACGGGGAGTTGATTTTGAATTACAGGAATTAGCAATCGAGCGAGCCACAGGATTATTATTGGATATTGTTGGCGGTGAAGCAGCTCCCGTTATTCATGTCAAAGATAAGTCACATTTATCTGCGCAAAAAACGGTGTTGCTACGCGCCGATCGTGTGAGAAAAGTACTTGGTTTAGACATCCCTGATAAAATAATAGAAAATATATTAACAAAACTTAATATGTCATTGAAAAAACAAAAAAATAAATGGCAAGTTAAAGTGCCTTCTTTCCGGTTTGATATCGAATTAGAAGAAGATTTGATCGAAGAAGTCGCACGCATTTATGGTTATAACGAATTACCTTTGCATACCTATCAAGCACCGATGCATCTTTCTGCTCATAATCATCACAAAGTGACCGACCATCGTATTCGCACAAAGTTGGCGGATTGTTCTTATCATGAAGTCGTGACGTATAGTTTTGTGGATCCAAAATTACAACAATTGTTGGAACCTCGAGAATTTGCACAACCATTAATTAATCCTATCGCAAGCGATATGAGTGTCATGAGAACGTCGCTGTGGGTGGGTTTGCTACAAGTGTTTCAATATAACCACAATCGTCAGCAATCGCGTATTCGTTTGTTTGAAATTGGCAAACGGTTTCGACAAGTGAAAGGCAATCTTTGTGAAGAAAAAGTATTAAGTGGTTTGGTATATGGCGAGATATTGCCCGAACAATGGGGGCATAAAGCGCACCAGAGCGATTTTTATGATGTGAAGGGTGATATTGAGCAAGTCTTGCGATTAACATCGAGTGCACGTGCTACATTTTCGTTTGAACCCACATCACATCATGCATTACATCCAGGGCAATGTGCTGCCATTAAAAAAGGTGATGCGGTGGTGGGGTATGTTGGCGCGATTCATCCAGCGGTTGCTAAATCTTTAAACGTATCGGCTAAGATATATTTGTTTGAATATGTATTGGATGCAGTGAATGAAAAAGAAATTCCTATTTTTTCTCCAATATCAAAATTTCCTTCTATTCGTCGGGACTTAGCGTTTATTGTTCAGAAAGATATTTCGGCTGGGCATATCGAGAGCAAAATTCGAGAAGTCGTTGGTAACTTACTGATCGAGTTGGTTATTTTTGATGTTTATTTGGGCGACGCCTGTGAAAAAGATGCAAAAAGTGTTGCTTTGGGGTTGACGTTACAAGATTCTTCGCGCACTCTAGTAGATAAGGAAGTTGTTGATATTATAGAACGAGTTATTAAAACTCTTAGAAGTGATTTAGGAGCGAAGTTAAGGGAGTAGAGCAAATGGGTGCATTAACGAAAGCTGATTTGGCCGAACATTTGTTTGAGAAAGTTGGATTAAACAAACGAGAAGCAAAAGAGTTAGTTGAAGAATACTTTGAGGTGATTCGTACTGATTTAGAGTCGGGCTGCCAAGTGAAGTTATCTGGATTTGGTAATTTTAATCTTCGTGATAAAGAGCAACGTCCAGGGCGTAATCCTAAAACGGGCGAAGCAGTTGCTGTCCAAGCGCGACGGGTTGTGACGTTTAAGGCCAGTCAAAAACTTAAAGCACTTGTTGAAAAGCATATAAAGGCTAAGACACTATGAGTCAAATTAATAGCAACATTGCAGAAGTGTTACCCGTTGTTCCAGATAAGCTATATTTTACCATTGGAGAGACCAGCGAATTATGTGCAATTAAGCCACATGTGCTGCGTTATTGGGAACAGGAATTTTCACAATTAAAACCCACAAAACGTCGTGGTGGGCGCCGTTATTATCAAACGAAGGATATTGAGCTGATTCGCGATATTCGTGAGTTATTGTATTTAAAAGGATTTACGATTGCCGGCGCTAAACAGCAAATACAGGCGGCAAAAGTAGATAAAAAATTAGAACAGCCAAAGGAAGAAGCCCCCGTTATAGCTAAAAAAGTGGCTAAAAAAACGCTATCAAAAGAGGTTTTGCTTTTAATTGTACAGGAATTGGAAGATTTGTTAGAAGTGTTGCAGGGTTAGCAATTAACTTCGAGTGGAAATCGGCGTTCAGCTTGGTATGGACGCCGATTTTTTTTGTTAGAATTCATGCTTCTCGGGACGTGGCGCAGTTTGGTAGCGTACTTGCATGGGGTGCAAGTGGTCGCTGGTTCGAATCCAGTCGTCCCGACCAATTATTTAGAACTCGCGTTAAACCGTTGCCGAAGCCATTCTGTGCATTTTTCGGCAGGCATCGGTTTGCTGAAGTAATGTCCTTGAGCGATATCGCAACCGAGTTTTTTGAGTCGCTCTAAGATTTCTTTCGTTTCGACCCCTTCTGCAACGACTTTCATATTGAGTGAGTGGGCGAGTTCAATGACGGAACGAACAATTTGTTCATCTTTGGTATTTTCTAAGAGGTTACTACTAAAGGGTTTGCCAATTTTTAATTCATGTGCGGGTAAGTTTTGTAAATATGCCAGGGAGGAGTATCCAGTACCATAATCATCGATGGAGATTGTAAAATTCTGTTTATTGAGTTGTTTTAATGTTTCCAGCGATTCTATTGGGTTTTTCATAATCATGCTTTCGGTCAGTTCAAGGGTGATGTCCTGAGGTGAAATTTTATGACGGGCAGTCGCCTGAAGCAAAAAACCTGGAAGTTTTTTATTTAATAAATTACTGGCGGATAAATTGATTGAAATATTGATGGGCAATTTTTGTTGTTGCCAGATATGCGATTGACGCATGCTCTCGTTAATGACCCATTCGGTCATTTGATGAACAAGGCCGGTGTGTTCAACGATGGGCACAAAATCTTGCGGCGAGATTAATCCTTTGGTCGGATGTTGCCAGCGGACTAAGGCTTCAAGACCGACTACCGCGGATGTGTTAATGTTTATTTTAGGTTGATAAGTCAACATTAATTCATCATGCATAATGGCATGGCGCAACTCTTGAAAGAGGGTGAGATTTTCCGTGTTGGCAGAATCTTGTTGTTCCGAATAAACTTGCATTATTTGTTTGTTGTTTTTTGCTAAATGCATTGCTGTACTGGCGTGTTGAAGGAGTGCATTTGTTTCTTCGCCATGCTGGGGATACACCGCAATGCCGATCGCCAGTTCAACACCAATCGTCGAGTTGGCCAGAGCAAAAGGTGCCTCAAACGCTGCTTTAATTTTTTCAACAATCGTATCAATGTCTTCTAAACCTGTTTCAGGTAAGAGCAGAATAAATTCATCGCTTTCTAGACGCGCGATGGTGTCAGAGGTGCGTAAAGTGCTCTGAAGACGTTCACTGATTAATTGAATGAGCTTGTCGCCAGTGTCATGGCCAAGCGTATTATTGACTTCTGTCATTCTTGCCGGGTTGATATGAAAAAGGGCAAACGGTTGAAATTTACGGCGAGAGAGTTTGAGGGTGGATTCAATTCTATCAACTAATGGTTTTCGATTGGGTAGATCTGTAAGTTCGTCAGAGAGGGCGCTATGTTCCTGCTTGGACAATTGTTGCCTAATGAGCCAATACAAATAAGCACCAAACCCGAGCATTAATATTGGGATCAATAGATGCATATAAAATTCATGAGAATCTGGATGTAGAAATTCATACAAAAATCGCGTCAAGAAAGTCGTTTGGCCCAGTTGATGAGATTGATAGTTGCTTGGAAAAAAAATCGTGTGTATGAGTGCTTCAAGAATCCAATAACTGCCCGAAAGCAGGAGAGTGATCCATAATATTTTGATCGGCGATCGATCATCGGTTGATTTTTTTATCATAAAATTTAATCAGCATCCTTTTCGATTTATGTATATCTTAAGACGATAGCAGTTTATTTGGTAATTTTCCAAGGTTACAGAAGTCGGTTATCAATCTGTTTTAGGATTATTTAGCTCTGAGCTGCTGTAATCCAGGCGCATCATGGCTTACAGCAGCTCAGAGCTGGAAGCGAGGTGCTGGTCTTTTACACAAATTAAGTAAGGTATTTTTCGCATTGGGCGAGATGGCGGTTTTTCATGATTTTCCACATAGTTATCCACGTGTTTTGTTGATAACTTATTTTATTGTTATTTTTTAATAAATTATAGAATATTTTTAATGTGAAATAGATTATTGATTGTTCTCGCTATGTTCTCTATAATAGATTTCATGAGAACATATGGAGAACGATCATGATCACAGTCAGTCAGCGCAAGGCCTATCAGTATATTCAACGTTTCATTCGGCAACAGGGACATTCGCCAACGATTTCTGAAATTGCAGAGGGAATTGGTATCAAATCGCGCGGGGTTGTTCATAGATATGTGCAGGCATTGGTGACAGAAGGATTGGTTGACATTCTACCCAATCGGCATCGCAATATTGAGCTCACCGAAAAAGACGCAGACAAACATCTGATGTTGATTGGCAAAATTTCTCACAATCAGCCATTAGAATCAGTTTCTGAAAAACAAATAACCGATGTAACAAAATCACTTTTGGCACCCAATCGTTGTGCCCTGCGCGTCCAAGGTGACGGCATGGTTGAAGAAGGTATTTTTGATGGTGATATCATTATTTGTGAGCAAACGGATAAGGTCAAAGAAGATTCAATTGTCATTGCACTCATTGATGATAAAGCTATTGTGAAACGATTGAGATATAATCAGGATCAAACAATTACTTTGTCACCGATTCATTCTCGTCGTTTGCCAGAAGTGTATCCTGAATCGCAAGTTAAAATTTACGGGATTTTTGTGGCGGTTGTGCGGTTAGAGAAATGATAAGTTGATCCGAGTTTACGACGTCCAATATAGATTAAACGCGAGAGTTCTACATGACGCCATCAAACATTGTTTGACAAAACGCACATGCGCCATTAATGATATATGTACCGGTGAGTGCAAATCCTTGCCGCTCAATAATGATCTTGCCGCAATTTTTACAATAGGTTTGATTGCTTTCGGGATGCAAGATGTTGCCAATGTAAACATAATGTAATCCATTTTTAAACGCAATTTCGCGTGCGCGCATGAGTGGCTCGATTGGTGTTGGGATGACGTTTTGCATTTTGTGACAGGGATGGAACGCGCTAAAATGTAAGGGCACATCATCGCCGAGGTTTTCATGGATCCAGCGTGTCATGAGATCAATTTCTTTTTCATCATCGTTAAAGCCTGGAATAATGAGTGTGGTGATTTCCAGCCAAACATTCGTTTTTTGTTTTAAATAGATTAGCGTATCTAAAATCGGTTGTAATTTTGATCCGGTTAATTTGCGATAAAAATCTTCATTAAAGGATTTTAAATCGACATTGGTCGCGTCGATATGTTCAAAAAATTCTTTTCGCGGCCTATGGCAAATATAGCCATTCGTAACGGCAACCGTTTTGATCCCTAATTCGTGACAGGCTTTTGCGGTATTGACGGTATATTCTAATGTGATGATGGGTTCATTGTATGTAAAGGCAATGCTTTGGCATTGATGTTGCACCGCTAATTGTGCCATTGCTTCAGGCGTAACAGTTTGAGAGAGTAGAGAATCATCCGTGCTTTCACTAATATTCCAGTTTTGGCAGAATTTACATTTGAGATTGCATCCGATAGTGCCAAACGAAAGCGCGCGAGTGTCTGGCATAAAATGATACAGTGGTTTTTTTTCAATTGGATCGACGGCCAACCCGCTAACCGCACCATAGTTGGTTAATACGATTTGGTTGTTTTTGCGTTGATGCAAAAAACAAATGCCTCGTTGTCCTTCTTTGAGTTTACACGCATTGGGGCATAGATCGCATTGTAGGAGCCCATCCTTGAGTACATGCCAATATGTGGTTGGAAAATCATTGCTCATTTAAAACACCCTTTCTACAGCGATTCCCGCCGACTAAAAAATTCCAGGTTTTAAGCGGGATTTAGAAGCTTTTCGAATTATTTTATCGTAAACTATAGCCCTCATTCAATCAGAAAAGGATGGCTAAATGGGATTGGTTAGAAAATATTTGTCTGCCGATGGATTGATCCAAGTGATACGACACAGTTTACGGCAAGAAAAACTGGAAGTCGTGAATGGCTCAGATTACAGTTGGCAGGATTGTGTGATGTCTGGGCTGGCAATTTTTGCCTTTAAGTGCCCCTCCTTGCTTCAGTTTGAACAGCAAATAACGGATGAGCCCATGATTCGTCGTAACTTGCGCATTCTCTATAAAGTGGATAGCGTGCCCAGTGATACGTGCTTGCGTGAACGTTTAGACCAGATTTCACCCCAGCAGCTCCATAGGCCATTCAAGAAGATATTTGCCTATTTACAGCGTGGTAAGGCATTAGAAGCGTACCGTTATCTCGACGGGCATTACATTATTTCTATTGATGGGACGGGTCAATATTCCTCACAGCAGATCAGTTGTAAAAACTGTTGTGAGAAGAAACACAAAGACGGAAGTAAAACGTATTATCATCATATGCTGGGGGCAGCACTTGTTCATCCAGATCAGAAGGTGGTTATACCCTTGGCCCCGGAGCCCATTATTAAAGGTGATGGATCGACCAAGAATGATTGCGAGCGCAATGCATCCAAGCGGTTACTCATGGATTTACGAAGAGAGCATCCGCATTTAAAGGCGTTAATTGTTGAAGATGGTCTAGCGTCAAATTTTCCCCATTTATCGTTGTTAGACGAACTCAAGATGGACTATATCATTGGCGTAAAACCGGGCGATCACGCGTATCTTTTTGATTGGATCCGTACGCTCAAGGGACAGTCGTATACCCAGATCGATGATCAAGGCACACAGCATCAGTTTGAGTGCTATAGTGATGTTCCCCTCAATGATGCGAATTATAACTATCGCGTTAATGTGATGGTGTATACAGAAACAAAATCATCCGGGAAACAGCAGCATTTTAGTTGGGTTACCCGGCTATTGATCGTGGAAACGAATGCGATGCAAATCATGCGAGCGGCTCGTGCGAGGTGGCGTATAGAGAACGAAACGTTTAATACATTAAAAAACCAGGGATATAATTTTTCCCATAATTATGGTCATGGTTATGAAAATCTTTGTTCCGTCATGACGATGCTCATGTTGCTGGCATTTTTGAATGATCAGGTTCAAAAACTCTGTTGCAAGGCGTATCAGAAAGCGCGGCATCACGTAGGTACTTTTGCCGGATTGTTTGAGTTTGCCCGTTCATTGCTAAAACTGTTCGTTTGGGAAAGTTTTCAACAGTTATGGATTTTTATTGGTGATCCAAACAA
>MGXQ01000023.1 GCA_001801405.1 Gammaproteobacteria bacterium RIFCSPHIGHO2_02_FULL_42_13
TAAAATTTAATTTAAACCGCCGTATGCGACATCGCACGTACGGTGGTGTGAGAGGACGGCGAGGTGACTCGCCTCCTACTCGATTAAAAATCCCCGTGGCAAAGGTCAGGATAGGTCAGATGAACTTTAACATTGATCCCCAAACAGGCCGCCTGAAAGGCGTCCAAAATTTTCAATCGCCGTTTTGTAAGCCGCGGCCTAAAAATACAGCGGTTGATTTGTTAGTGATTCATAATATCAGTTTGCCGCCGGGTGAATTTGGTGGGGAGGATATTCACCATTTATTTATGGGCACATTGGATATCAATGTGCATCCGTTTTATCAGACTATTCCAGAATTGGGTGTTTCTGCGCATCTGTTGATTCGGCGAACTGGCGAAGTGGTTCAGTATGTTTCATTTTATGACATGGCGTGGCATGCAGGGGTTTCTCAGTTTCAGGGGCGATCAAAATGTAATGAGTTTAGCGTGGGAATTGAGTTGGAGGGAACGGATGAGTTACCTTATGAGCCGGTTCAATATGATCAGTTGATTAAATTGGCTGATTGTTTATCACATTTTTTTCCTCTGATAACGGTTGATCGTATGGTGGGGCATTGTGATATTGCGCCGGGTCGTAAAACAGATCCTGGGAAACTATTTGATTGGATTTTGTTTAGAACTCGGATTAAAAATGTTGTATGATTGGTGACAGCGTTTATGGTTAATGGAGGATGTTATGTATTTTGTTGCCATTTTGATTGCTTTATCGATTGAGCGTTGGACCATCTTAGCGAAGCAGCTCAGATCTTATTCATTGCTGGAGAAGTATGTAGAAGTGATGACATCAAGGCTTAAAACGATGTCGTGGCCGGTTTGGGTGGGCTTGTTAATTTTATTATTGCCGATAACGCTTGCGGTTGCGTTTTTTTATATGATATTTACCGCTTTTTTCTCGGGTTTACTCGGTTTGGTTTTTGCTGTTTTTGTTTTGTTTTATTGTTTAGGTTCTTTTCCGAGCGCAGCGCATAGTGAGGGGATGGAAAATATTGTGGTGCAAGCCAACCGGAATATATTTTCAGTGTTATTTTGGTTTATGGTTTGTGGTCCCGCTGGCGCAGTGTTATATCGCGTCAATAGTTTACTGGTGTCCAACAATGCGCTTGCAGAGCTGTTTCAATTGATCTTAGAATGGGTGCCGGTACGATTAGAGGCTGTCAGTTATGCGATCGTTAGTCACTTTAAAAACGTGATGACATGTGTGATGAAATATTTATTTAACGGGTTAAATGATAATGAGCAGCTATTGATAGAATCGGCTGCTGCATCAATTGATGCGAATGTTGATAATGCGATACACGATACATTAAAATTAATCGATCGTTCATTGTTAGCATGGTTGACGCTGATTGCTATTGTCGTTTTATTCTAATGCGAACGATTATCTGTTTTTTTCTATGTATATTTTCTTTTTCGCTTTATGCGTCAGCGACTTATGTGGCCGTGGATAGTGACGGGCAGCGAATTGAACTTAAAACACCCGCCAGAAAGATGGTGACCCTGGCGCCCAATCTAACTGAAATTGCATTTGCAGCAGGAGCCGGAAAATATATTGTCGGTGTTTCGGCGTTTAGTGATTTTCCTCTTGCGGCGAAAAAATTACCTATTCTGTCGAGTTATCACGATATTGATATTGAGTATCTTTTGAAATTACAGCCAGATTTAATTGTCGTGTGGCAGGCTGGGAATACGGTTATTGGCCTGGATCGACTAAAACAGTTTCATATTCCAATTTATGTTGCTAAATTTGATAAAATTTTGGATGTCGCGAAAGTGATGTTGGATATGGGGCGTTTGGCCGGAACGGAATCAGTCGCCCAAAAACAAGCAAAAATATTTAATGACAACTATCAACGCTTATATAAAAAATATGCGCATCGCAAACCGGTTTCTGTGTTTTATCAAATTTCAGAATATCCATTGATGACATTAAATCGTCATACGTCCGTGGGACAAGTGATTCAACTCTGTGGCGGGCGTAATATTTTCGATCAAACCATGGGGTTAGCCCCGGCGGTAAGTGTATCAAGTGTGTTGCAAGCCAATCCTCAAGTGATTTTATTAAGCAATCAAACACAAGCGCAGTCGGATTGGGCGAAACAATGGACGCAGTATTCCGAATTAACGGCCGTGAATCATCATCATATTTATATGGTCAATGCGGATTGGGTTGAGCGCTATGGACCCAGAATGACAAAAGGTATTCAGTTGATTTGTCGTGATATTCAAAAAGCGCGGTAATTTATTGTTTGGTTAATCAAAACCAGCGCCCGTGTAAGCACTTTCAAGCTTCGCTCCCGTGAAATATCGTTTCAATTGTTCAATCAGTTGCTGATATTCAAGTTGGTCAAAAATGGCGAGTAAAATAGGCTTTATTTGTTTTTACTTTTTTTGCGACATGTCTTGCTTGATACTCTCAATTTCACGTTTTAACTCTTTTTCTAATTCTTCTTCCGTGGGCAAATGAAATTGATAAGTACTGGTGAATATTTGTTGTGCGCGTTCTCCTAGTAAGTACTTAGCCATTTCATCTTTCTTTTTTGTACATAAAACTAATCCAATTGTTGGATTATCACTTTCTTGCTTTATTTCTTGATCGAAATAATTAACATAAAGCTGAATTTGACCGAGGTCTGCATGATCAAGAGGGCGAGTTTTGATATCAATTATAACGTAACATTTCAAAATCACGTGATAAAACACCAGGTCAGCATAAAAATGATCACCATCAAGAGATAACCGTTTTTGTCTAGCGACAAAAGCAAACCCTTTGCCAAGCTCAAGCAAAAATTTTTGTAAATTATCAATCAATGCGGCTTCCAGTTTTGATTCAACAAGTTGGTGAGATTCAGGCAACCCCAAAAACTCCAAAATAACCGGTTCTTTTATGGCATCTGCTGGCACATTAATTTCTTGACCTTTGCACGCCAGTCTCAAGAGCCCTTGTTTGTCTTTACTTTTAGCAAGACGATCAAACAATAGGCTGCCTATTTGTCGTTCTAATTCGCGACCACTCCAGTTGTTTTTTTCAGCTTCAATTTCATAAAATTGACGGGCCTCCAGACGGTCAACGCGCATTAAAGCACGATAATGTATCCAGCTCAGCTTCGGGCTAAAGACAGGAGAGATAAATATGTTATCTTCTTGATTTTTATTGGGATTTTTTAATTGGCCACGCAGCGCGTGGCCAATTGGAGTGATGTTAGAATAGAGCAAATAAAAACGTCTAATATCTTTGAGGGTACTAATACCAAAACCTTTGCCGTATTTGTTATTTAATCGTGTTGCAAGTTCTTTTATCAAAAAGACGCCGTATTGAGCTTTGGATTCACCTTTTTGTTCTTCTTCAACAATATCTTTGCCTATGGACCAATATGCCCTAACCATTTCAACATCAACGGTTCGTTGGATATTTGCGCGCGCTTGATCAATATATATAACAGCCTTACCATATAGAACTGTTATCTCATGTTGTTCAAAAGAAGATTTTTTATTTAAAAGTTGCTTATTGCGAAGCATGAAAATAGCCCCTTTTTATAGAATATGAATATTTTGACATGATAGTGCAATGTTGGGCCTTGTCAATATCAATTAGTAATAGTAACCTCACGCATGGAAAGATCTCAATTAATTCTGCGACACTCCGTCGCAGTTTTATTCCTCCGCTACTTTAAGTGAAAAACGGCCATGTCTTTCAATCCAATCATCCGCATGGTATTTGTGAATATATCTATTACCTTGTACACATTGTTGAATACGTCTTATGGGTTTCAATACTTTTCAACCATTTCATTGGGCTAGTCCGCATGGAAACCATATAGGCTAGATTGTTTGGTTAATCAAAATGATACGCAAAGGTTAGATGATACATCGTCGCAATCAGCATATCTCCGGGGATTGAGGACGGACACAGAGCGCAATGTGCTCCAACGCTTCTTCTCGCGCTCTTTGCAAGCGACGTTGTTCTTCCAACGCGACTTGTTGCAACACGGTTTCATCATAGCTAGACACCAACACACTCCAAATCGAAAGTGGCGCATCAATACCTTCACAGAAAAAACTGGCCGGCAGCTGACTGCGTCTTGCGGCAATATCGTCCGGCGTATATTGCTTTGAAACCGCTTCCAAAATCGCACCGCGCTCTTTCAGCATTTGTAGTATTTCGTACTGTGCTTGATTGACCAATAATTTTAAAACATAACCGCCATCGCGTTTTGCTTGAATTTTAATGCTCGTTAAATCAAATCCAAAATGTTTCAACTGCTCTCGAAAAAGAACTTGTGCATATTCTGCTGATTTTAAATCACCAATTGTCTGTTTCATCGTCCCCTCACATCGGGCGATAGCCGGCTGCGTCTGAACCGGGCAGGATGGTGGTAACAGGATCTGCTGCTCCGCCAGCCCCAGGATTACCAAACAATCCTTGTTTGCGTAACCCTTCTAATTCTAAAACTATCTCACGACTGGCGGGGCGGGTTTCTGTGCGTTGCGCCCAACACCGTGCGATCAAAGCGGCAAATTTTGGTGGTGTCGCAGCAGGAATTTCTTCTCGTTCGCCGTCTTTGACCGCTTGGCGAATTTCGCTCGCATCCACTCCTTTATACGGCAATTGACAGGCCGCCAGTTCCCACATCACCACACCATACGCATAAATATCCGATCGCTCGGAATATTTCGGTTTGATGCCAAAAATCTCCGGCGCCATCCAGCTTACCGTGCCAACTGCAGAGCCGCCTAACGTACTCGTCGTTGTTTTGGTTTCATCCTTAACATCGGCTAATCCAAAATCGCTGATTTTGGCGCGCAAGTTTCCATCTAATAATACGTTTAAACTTTTTAAATCGCGATGCAGCATCTTTTCATCGTGAATCAACGTCAAACCGTGCGCCATGTCGGTTGCAATATTCCAACGAATTGACCATGGTAAATCCTGGCCCTTATTTTGCAGCAAATGAAACAGCGATCCTTTCGGCATGAGCTCCATCACCAACCCGTAATGCGAAGGCTCAGTACAAACCCCATAAATACGCACAATCCGCGCATCGGGATCGCGCACAGTCAATTGCACCATCTTTGCCGCTTCGGATAACAACGATTCCTGCCCTCGCTTGGACAAGCCTTGATAGGTTAACTGTTTAATCGCAACGGTATATCCGCGCCAGGTGCCGCTATAAACCTTGCCAAATCCGCCTTTTCCTAATTCCGCTTGATAGGTTAATTCCGAATAGGGAATCTCCAGCGATAATTCAACACGTCCATCGGCATGAACCGCTGGGCCGGGTGAGGGCGGAATCGGTGTGTCCGATTTTTTTTCACTGGATGGTTTTTTTTCTTCCTGGAGTTTTAAATACTGCCCGACAAGGCTATGTTTCTTGTCAATCGCAATTTTGCGGGGGGTTTGATCCAATCCATCCATCACAAAGAGATTCGCTCGTCCGACTTCCACGAGCAGTTTAATAATTTCCAAATGGCCCTTATCCGCCGCATAATGCAACGCACTTTGCCCCTCGGCTGAAATCAAGTCAATCTCTAAAGCAGGGGTCAATCCTGCCATTGTTAACAGCCGCCTGACCATATCCGGTTTTTCTTGCAACACGGCATGATGCAATAACGTTCGCCTATATTCACTGGTATCTCGAGTGTTAATATCTAATCCCAATCGAATCAATCGTTCGATTTCCACCAATTTGCCCTCACGAATCAATCGTTCAAAAGGCAATTTCTCTTCGGCATACTTTAAAGCGGTTTTTTCAGCGCCATCTTTCAATGTCGTATCCACCTGTGCTTCTAATAAGCCATCCACTAATGCCCACTCTTCTTGCAACACCGCTTTGTGCAAAATCGTTTGCCCAATTTCATCTTGATGGTTTAAAGGGCTGCGTGTCATCAGATAAGTTATCACGCGTCTCTGACGATGTTCGACCGCATCATCCATTGCCAATTTTTTGTGTGAACATTCGCGATCGACTGAAATTTCTCCTTTCTCTACGACCGCTTGTACGGTGGCTAAATCTCCCTCTTGCGCAGCTAAATGCAACAAGGTGAATGCAGGATTAGTGGTATGCACCGTGGCCAAGCGGGTATTGCGCGCTTGGAATGCACGCCACACATTCAGTCGTTTTGCTGAAATATCTTTTGCCGTGAATGTGCCGACTAACGGTTGATCAAACGTGTGTAATGCTTCCATATCCGCGCCCAGCAAAATCAACCGCTTCACCATCGGCCAATCATTTTCTGTTGCGGCGGCAAACAGTGTTTTTTGCGATGTGGCCTCATCCAAAGCCGTTTTGCCTTCCGCCGATTTCAGAGACAGACAACAACGTTTGGTGATCAGCAAAGCGTCCACGACATCATAGCGGCGTTCTAAAATCGCTTGATGTAAGATCGTTTTGCCTTCCGCATCTTGCATGAAAGGTTGATCTAACGTCGTTAAATCAGCGGTTAAAGTCTCGAGTTTAGCCCCTAATTCCAAACAAACTAAAGCGACTGTCAGTTTTCCTTCGACTAAAGCATGCACCAATCGTTTTTGAATATCTGCCGCTTGCCATTCCAATTTCTCCTGTATCAATCGTGCGCCTGGTGCCCCTAATGCTTCTGCCGCAGTTTGAAAAAAACCAATGCCTTCACCCGCTTCAATCTCCGGCAATCCCCAGAACTCATCTCCCAAGGCCGTTAATACTGCACGAACCACCTCGGAACTACTGCGCAATGATAACGATAAGAGATGTTCTCCCTCTTGTAAGGCTTTCGTGAGCAACCGTTTCTCAATATGCACAATACGCGTCACTTCAGTAGCATCTCGATTGGCAACAGCCGCTAACAGCGCTTCTTGTGATGGCGCGGAGACCCCTACTTCTTCCATGTGCTCTAGTTTAGAGTGCCTTTCCCCCGCTTGCGCATTTCTTTTTAATCGAATTTTGATCTGCATTGCAATGCTTTTCTTTAAACCACATCCCGTGATACTCATCTCGGTGACGTGATGATTTTGTTTGATCGCTTGTAATAGTAATCTACCTTGCGCTTCTGTCAACTGGATATTACTGAGATCCAGTGATGTCAAATATTGATTTTGCATGATGAATGCATGCAAAAAACGAAAATGATCGAGCGTGAAAGAAATGCCAGAAAGATGAAGCGCCAACGGTTGGTTAGCTCGATCGATGAATCGACGTAACAACTCTTCATGAAAGGGAAGCGCAAAAGCAAGATCCAAAGGAGATTGACCGGCTCGATTGGTCAGAAGCACTTGCGCTCCTTTATCTACACATAAAAAAATCAGGTCTAGCGGCGTTGGCGTCCAGGATGACATCAAATAATGCAAGGCGGTATTTCCATCTGCATCGATTTGATTGATGTTAAGTTTATAATCCGCAAGAGAAAAAAGATACCGAACCCCTTCGATATTTTTATCTTTAGCGAGTTGCAAAAGACCCTTCTCTCGAAATCCTTCTAACTTTTTTTCGTGCGCTTCTCTCGCTTGTTTTTCCCGTTCTAGTTTTTCACGCGCTTGTTTTTCGCGTTCTAGTTTTTCGCGTTCTTGTTTTTCACGCGCTTGTTTTTCGCGTTCTTGCTTTTCTCGTTCTTGTCTTTCTTTTTCCGAGAGTTCTTTGCCAAATTGCTTGAGTTCACTGCGAGCGTCGGCGAAAGCGGCAAAGATTTCGTCGTGGAATTGATGCAGATGACCCCAGCCATCCTTGTCGGCGGGTGTGTCTTCGGCTGTTTTGATTTCCTTGTCCCCATTAGGTTCTTTTTCCAGAAGTTTGCCTAGAGTGCGCAATTGACGGATATACTCGACATCACGCCGTTCCATGCATGCACGCATTTGGGGTGATTCATCAAGACGCAGGTCAGCATACCAATAATCACTACCTGGTTTTTGATATCGAACCTCTCTGGGGCAGAGTAAATAATCTTTATCTTTAGGATCCCGTTGTACAGGAAAGCGACGACCGTCAGGGGTGGCCCACGCATAGAATTGATCAGGGATTTGATCGCAGGATGGAAATTCTGTTTTAAACCACACTGGATCATTTCCATTGCCTCTGTTTTCTTTAAATGCACCCCAGGCAGCGGCATACCTAACTATTAATAAATTGTAATTGATAGGGGGAACGGCTGCAACTCGCAACGTCCCAAGAGGTTGAGTTTTCATGTAGATAACCAAATGTAAAGCGGCCGGGGAACGGACTCACCGCCCCGCGACTGCCTGGATTAATAAAGATTCGTTGGAGAGACGCAGAGCAGGCGGCCGTAACTGGTTATGAGAGATCAAAAAGCTA
>MGXQ01000024.1 GCA_001801405.1 Gammaproteobacteria bacterium RIFCSPHIGHO2_02_FULL_42_13
TCACAAAAAATAACAACGCAAACCGCTTTACAGAAAGGACGGACGTCTGTTGGCGATTTTATTACTACTGGAGAGGTGGCGGTCGATCAGACAGCGCCGACGCAAACAGTGCAACCCTGCAACCCTTGTGAACAAGGAAAAGCGGCCGATGGTTTAGTAGATCAGTTATCTCAACAAGGTGCAATAATGCCTGAGACCGCGGCTGAGCTTAAGAAAATGCAAGATGCAAATATGTCCGTGAGCGCTTATGCAGCCGAATTGAATAAATTAGTTTCGGAAGGAAAGTTGACGCCGGATCAAGCAAAACAGTTATTGGCAGCGTATAAAAAACAGAATGTTGCGGTGACGCAACAAAAGGCTGAAGACGACGCGGTTGCAGCGGATGATTTAGCGAATCAAATGGTGGCGACCGGTGAGATGGTGCCGAATGTTGCATCACAATTGCAAGAGTTATCAAAAAAAGGCATGTCCATATCAGATTATAATGCGGCCTTGGGTAATTTGGTGAAACAAGGGAAATTAACCGCTGATCAGGCGCAACATTTAAAAGATGCTTATGTGAAACAACATGGCGTGTCTACTTCATTCTCATCAAAAACTACTGCCGCGGAGAAAGCGCAAAGTAAAACAGTGCAGGCTCATACATCTGATGCCTTAGCGCAAATGCAAAGAAGCGGTGGTGTGTCGGCGGATACGGCAAAAACGTTGCAGGATTTTGATGATCAAGAAATGCCGGCCGCTACATATGCGGCTCGATTAAATGATTTGGTTAAATCAGGTCAATTAACGCCGGATCAAGCACAACAATTGTTGTCAGCTTATCGTGCAGAACATGATGATACAAACGTAACGGGTAGTGATGAGGTATCACAAGCGACAAAACAACAACAAGAACAGGCGTTACAGCAACAGATGCAAGAATTGCAGCGAGCGCAAACAGCGGCAGCTCAGCAAACAGCGACACAAAAAGCGCAACAGACACAACAAGAAGTTCAAGCGTTGCAGGCCGCTATGTCTACTCAAGCGCAGCAGTTATATTCATCTTGGGGCACAACGAATCAAACATATCAATATACGGGTAAATTGTCCGATCAGAGTTCGTCCGACGGTAGCAGCAGTGTGACATCACCGAATGGCCAAACAAGTGCGAGCGATAAAAACAGTCAGAAGAAAGATGCTGGATCACAGCCGCTCGTGAAAGCCGGTGATATTACCTTTGGCGTGTTAGAAACGGCTGTTGATAGTGATTATCCTGGACCGATTATGGCGTCTATTGTGTCGGGTCCTTTGAAAGGTGCTAAATTGATTGGCAGTATTAAAACCGTGACTATTCAGGGAACCAATGGTCCACAACGTTTAACATTGAATTTTACACAGTTAACGATGAAGGATTGGCCCGATGTGGTGACGATAGATGCGGTCGCCATCAATCCAGATACTGCTTATACTGCATTAGCGAGCAGCGTGAATAACCATTATTTATCACGTTATGGTTCATTGTTTGCCGCCAGTTTCGTAGAGGGATATTCTTCTGCGCTGACCTCATCTGGATCGGCAGTGGTGAGCAATGCAGGCGTGACGACGCAGACTACGCCCAGCTTAAGTGCGGGTGGTCGACTGATGGTTGCGCTTGGTCAAGTTGGGCAGTCTTTAAGTGGCGTGGTTGGTAATTATATGACTCGACCACCAACGGTGAAGATTGATGCGGGCGTGGGTATTGGCGTGCTATTTACGACAACGGTTGCAAAACCAGGGTTTGAATAATTTTAATGATAAGCGATAGGAGCGAGTGATTATGGCTCAAAATTATGAAGATGAAAATTTGGAATATCAGTTAAATGATGATGACAATGTTGTGTATGATCAGGATGAACATGCCGCCGGTGCTGATTCGGCTGAAGGGTTGTCTGTTGTGAAAAAGTCAGAACAGCGATCTAAGAAACACATGATATTAATGATTATTTTTTTGATCTTGATTGCGTTAGTCGGCTACAAATTATATTCATTGATTGCCGGTGGAATGAGGGCTGTGACAGGCTTGCAATCCAAACATGCGATTATTAAACCTGCCAGCAGTGCGGCAACTACAAAAAATACAGCGAGCGAGACCGCTGCGACGGACAATTCTGCGGTCGATCAATTGTTGCAAGGGAAGAATGCATCTGGAGCGACAACCACATCGCCGACAAGCGGTAGTTCAAGCGTCAATACAGCGCCAGTTCCACCGGTGTCAAATGTGGATGCCGCGCAGTTAACCAGTTTGCAGCAATCTCAACAGCAATTGTTAGAGCAGCAACAAACCAATGCAGCGACATTGACAACCTTGCAAGGAAGTATTGGTGATTTGCAAACGGGGTTAGGTGGATTACAAACGACGATTAAAACATTGTCGACACAAGTGCAGCAAACGCAATCAGCACAAAAAGCGGCCGAGTTGAAACAACAACAGAAGGCTCAGATGCAGACGCAATTGATGCGCCGAGATAAAAATTATTTTGTGCACGCGGTTATTCCAGGGCGCGCATGGTTATCGGGTGAAGATGGTACGGCAGTGACGGTGACCATGGGTGATCTTTTGCCGGGTTATGGCAAAGTAACAGCGATTGATCCCTACAGCGGGATTGTAGAAACTAGCTCGGGTATAAAAATTTATTATGGCATAAGCAATAATTAGATAATCAGGGATTGTTTTTATGACATTTGATTTTGCAAGTTTAGCGCAAATACTACAAAATCTTAATAATGAATTGCCTGGGTTATGGCGGTTTGTTACTGCCGCGACTTATTTAGCAGGTTTTTGGTGTGCGTTTCGCGCCATGTATGAATTGAAAGAATATGGTGAATTGCGTATGATGATGTCGGTTCATACGGATATGCGCAAACCGTTAACAGAATTGTTGGTCGCCATTGTTTTATTGTATTGGCCATCGCTGTTGGGTGCGATGTTGAAAAGCACATTTGGTTCGCCAAATATTCTTGCTTATCCAGGTCCGACCAACACTCAATATGAATTAATGTTCAAGTTGGCGGGCGGTATTGTACAATTTATTGGTTTTGTCGCGTTTATTCGTGGTTGGGTTTTGTTTACGCATATTGGGTCGCATGGTGGACAGCCGGGGATGTTTGGTAAGGCGGTTGCGCATGTATTTGCTGGTTTGTTGGCCATTAATATTTTTGGTACATGGCAGATTTTAGAAACTATTTTTGGTGTTTCAAACGGTTCGTAATGGTGGTTTTATAAAAAAGGGAGATGAAAAATATGAAGAGAGTGATCAAAACCTTAATGTTATCAACGATAGCAGCGGGGTGTTTTTATGTGAGTTTTGCATTTGCTGCAACGGCTGGTGGTACAGTGACGGGGATCAGTGGTGTGGCCACTAATTTAACCCATTCATTTACATCATTGGCAAAATTAATTACCGGTGGCGCATTTATTGCTGGGTTTGGTTTTGCGATTGCGGCTATTTTAAAGTTTAAAGCACATCGTGACAATCCAACACAAATTCCAGTGGGTACTCCCATCGCATTGTTGTTTGTAGCCGTTGGCTTATTGTTCTTGCCGGCCTTGTTTGGTGGTATTGGTTTAACGGTATTCGGTGCAGGCGCTGAAGCAGGTTCAATTTCTGGAACAACTACATTGCCGGGTGCAGGCGGCGCCTAACGCCAAGGACACGAGATGCAATCACTGCAATTGACATTAGGGAAGGAACATTGGTCGCTGTATATGAGACGAAAGGTGGATCCCACCTTTCGTCCTGTTCGTGATCGAATTTTTCGACGCGATCAGTATACTTGTCAATTCTGTGGTTTTCAGGCGCATGAGTATCAAGAAATTCTAAACCTTGATCATGATTATCGGCATAATAAAATATCCAATATGGTGACCGCGTGTTGTTTATGTGCGCAAGCACATTTTTTTGAAATGGTGGGACAAGCGGGGTTTGGTGGCGGCAGATTAATTTATTTGCCAGAAATGTCTCAAGCCGAACTCAATGGTTTTTGTCATGTGATTTTTTGTGCGATGACAAATGGCACAAATTATCGCGAGTCGGCGCAATCCATTTATCGGACTTTAAAGTTTCGTTCACAGCCGGTGGAGGAACGATTAGGTTTGGGATCAAGTGATCCGGCTGTGTTGGGGCGAATGTTGCTTGAATATCAGGGTAAAAATGCAGAAACATTGTTGGGCGCGACCCTGTCAGATATTCGTTTATTAGCATCCTATCCAAGATTCAAAAAACAATTGTTAGCATGGGCAGAGGCAGCATCAAAGGAATTAGCAGCAACAGGATAGTTGGATTATGGGTAATAAATGGGCGAACACTGTCTTTGATACGCTCGATAGCTTTTTGGCATGGTTGAGCTCCTCGTTGCGCATGACAACGGCCACTTATTGCGATTTAGAAACGGCGGAAAGCGAATATAATTTAGTGACACACGATGGCTCGCTGGTTTCCGTGATTCGAATTGAGGGCGTGACCTATTTGATGGGTAGTGAGGAATTTTCGCGCGCGCACGAAGGGATTACCATGGCGTTTCAGGCGAATATGCGTCGTTTGGGTCATGCGTTTCAATTTTTCTTTTTGTATGACAAAGAGCAAGTCAAAGATGAAATTCAAGAAATTTTGGAACCCGCCAACGAAACGGCAAAACGTCTTGAGCTATCGCTCGATGATTTATTTTCTGAGCGTGTTAATTATTTATCGAAATTTTGTGGCACAGAAAAACTTTATTTAGTGTTATGGACAAAACCCTACGTATTGAACGAGGAGCAACGCAAGCATGCGTTTGCTGAGAAGGGGAAGGCCTTGCGCAAAAATAAAATTCCGCCATTAAAAAATGCACAGAATATTATGGCATCGATTCCTGATATTCGCGAAGAGCATGAATCCTTTGTAAGTTCAATTATGAATGACTTTGGATCGTTGTCGATTAATGTTAACTTGCTCGACGTGCATGAGGCGTTGCATGAAATTCGAGAGATCATTGATTCGAATTTTACGGATAATGCTTGGCGTCCCGTTTTGCCGGGTGATAAAATTCCCGTGCGTGACGTTAAGACAACGGCGGGCGGCGATATTTCAGGGTTATTATGGCCGCCGCTGTCTCGACAAATCTTGCCGCGTGATGCAGAAAATCTAGATTTGCGCACGTGTCGTGTGGGCGATAGAATTTATTCGGCGGTGTTTGTCGATTTATTTCCGCAGGAATTAAAGCCGTTTTTCCATTTATATAATCGTGTATTATCCTCGAATATTCCATGGCGTGTTTCGTTTTGGGTGGAAAGCGGCGGTTTATCAACGATTCGCTTTAAAAGTTTGATTGCGACCATTTTAAGTTTTGCATCAGCGCAAAATCGGTTGTTGGCGAATGCCACTGAATTATTACAAAATATTGAAGTGAATACGGATGATGCGATTGTGAAATTGCGCGTCACATTAGCCACTTGGGCGCCCGAAGGCGATACGCGTCTGTTGCGCAATCGCACGGCGTCATTGGCCAAAGCGGTGCAAGGCTGGGGTACTTGTGAAGTATCGGAAGTGTGTGGTGATGCTTTTGCGGGAATCGTGTCGAGCATGATGGGTGTCACGAATAAAAGCGTAGCGACGTCTTCGGTTGCTCCGTTGAAAGATGTTATTTATATGTTGCCATTTACACGACCGGCATCGCCTTGGAAACAAGGTGCCGTTTTGTTTCGTTCGCCGGATGGAAAGGCGTGGGCCTATCAACCGGGGTCGTCACAACAAACCACCTGGATTGATTTGATGTATGCGCGTCCGGGCTCGGGTAAATCCGTTTTGTCTAATACGATCAATTTGGGTTTATGTTTGGCGGCGGGTATTCAGCGCTTGCCACGCATCGCGATTGTGGATATTGGTCCGTCGAGTAGTGGATTGATTTCGCTGTTGCATGATGCGTTACCGAAGGAGCAACAACATTATGTTGCGTATCATCGTTTACGCATGACACCGGAGTATTCGATCAATCCATTTAATACGCAATTGGGTTGTCGTTATCCGTTGCCGCATGAAAGAAGTTTTCTTGTAAACTTTTTAACGTTGTTGGCAACACCGTTGGGCGCATTAAAACCCTATGATGGTGTTTCTGATATGGCCGGTTTGATTACCGATGAACTTTATAAAAACTTTGCCGATGATGGTGCTCCGCGCACGTACACGACCGGTATTGAAAATGTTGTCGATGGCGTGTTAGAAGAAATTGGTTTTGTTCGCGATGAACACACCACATGGTGGGAAGTGACAGACGCGTTATTTATGGCGGGGTTTATCCATGAAGCAACATTAGCGCAGCGTTATGCAATGCCGCTCATGGCTGATGCGGTATCGATTTGTCGCGTGCAAGCCATCGAAGATTTATATGGACAAGTGAAGGCGCCAACGGGTGAGCCATTAACCGTGACATTCTCTCGCATGTTGTCGAGTGCAATCCGTGAATATCCGATTTTATCGCGGATTACTAAATTTGATTTGGGTGAAGCGAAAGTGGTGTCATTAGATTTGGCTGAAGTCGCCAAGAGCGGTGGTGATGCAGCTGATCGTCAGACAGCGGTGATGTATATGATCGCGCGTTATGTTTTAGCGAAAGATTTCTATCTGACGGATGGAATTATAGAAGATGTTCCACAGCAGTATCAATCTTATCATCGTCAACGTGTGGGTGAGCTGACGGAAGATCCAAAACGATTGGTTTATGATGAATTTCATCGTACCTCCAAAGCGCAATCGGTGCGCGATCAAGTGATCGTCGATATGCGCGAAGGGCGAAAAGCGAATGTGCAAGTTGCGTTGATTTCGCAATCACTGGATGATTTTGATTCGGTGATGGTGGAATTTGCGACATCCATTTTCATTATGGACGCGGGTCCCGCGCAAGCAATCAAGCATTCAGCGGAAGTATTTGGTTTGTCTGAAACCGCGCAGTTTGCCTTGCGAACGCGCGTGCATGGTCCACGAGAAGGTGGTGCAACCTTCTTAGCACAATTTTCCACTAAGCATGGGTTGAATACGCAATTATTGACGAATACGCTTGGACCTGTTGAATTATGGGCATTTAGTACGACGACAGAAGATGCGTCGATGCGTGATAAATTATATCAAACGCTTGGGCCGGCGGAGGCAAGACGTATACTGGCCAATGTATTTTCTGGCGGTTCCATTAAGGGACTTGTTGAAAAACGCATGGCGGCGATTAAAGAAGAAAAAGGATTGATTGAAGATGTTGATCCCTCCAGCATCGTTGATCAGTTGATTAAGGAATTGCTGGACGCGTATGCCAAAAATCCTGATGTGAAGCATTTGGCTTAATCATACATCATCATACATCGAGCACAGCGCGACAAAGGCTTGCATATTATTTTTTTCTAAAACAGTTTCATGCGAACCCGGTACGTGATGGACGGTGATGGGTTGTTGAGCGTGTTGATCCCAAAAATTGAACGGAGAGGGCATCGATTCAAAAAAGGGAAGAATGGTTTGCGCTTTGAATAAGATAATCTTGTGAGGGATTGTTGAAATACGATATTGTTCAAAGAGTTGAGCGCGTTGCCATTGTAATTTTAATAGTTGTTCTAGGAATAAGTCTTTTTCGCCCAACTGTTTTTGCCACTGTTGTTGTTGGCGTTTTAAGGAGTCGTCTAAAACAGCTTTTTGTTTGATGGAGTCGGGATAGCGCGCCCATCCATCGATTAGCATAATATCAGGAACGGCATCGCCGAGTTGGCGCGCCATTTCTACTGCGACGGTGGCGCCGGAGGAATAGCCGCCTAAATGATAAGGCCCTTTGGGGTATATTGCTTGGATCATTTTAATGTAATATGTCGCCATGGATTCAACGGAATCAAATAATGGATTTCCCAGCTGTATACCAGGATCTTGTATGGCATAGACGGGGCGCTTTAATTGCTGCGCGAGCGGATAATAACAAAAGACGGTGCCGCCAATGGGATGTACTAAGAATAATGGTTGTTTATCGCTGTGTTGATTGAGCAAAATCAGATCGGCGCTTAACTGTGATTGTGAATCGATATAACGTGCCAGTTGTTCAATGGTTGGATGTTGAGCCAAATCTCTCAATGTTAATGGTGGTTGGACGGGGATGGCGCTTAAAAACTCCAAGGCTTTTAATGAATGACCGCCGAGTTCAAAGAAATCGGCATCGATAGATATGGTTTTTTGCCCAAACAAGCGTTGCCAATGATCGGCTAAAATTTTTTGCGTTGGCGTTTGGGGTAAACGAACAGGGTGCGCCGCGTTCGGCGCGGGTTTGGGC
>MGXQ01000025.1 GCA_001801405.1 Gammaproteobacteria bacterium RIFCSPHIGHO2_02_FULL_42_13
TTTGAATGGTCTCCTATTTTAAAGTAAGAAATCTCCGCTGCTTGCAAAGCGAGTGAAACCCAGGGCTTTCATCCTGGGTTTCGCTTCGCTTCACCCAGGCTACACTTGCTGCAAGCAGCGGAGATTTCTTACTTTAAAATAGGAGACCATTCAAAAACAGAATTGCCTACTCAATTCAGAATCTCACTAAAATCAATTATATCCGCAAAATATCCCTGCTCGATAACCGCGTTTTCAATGCCATTCACATGAATCAACACCGGTCGACAAGAAATCCCTTTGGGTCGTTTTAATCTTGAAATCTTTTCTCGCATTTCACCTATCACACGTTCGGTGATTTTATTTTTGGAAAATTTAATTTCACAAACATATACGGTGCCAAAACGCGTTTGAATCAAATAATCGATTTGACATCCCAATTGCGTAGCAGTTTTATGTTGGAAAAAAGGATTTTCTGACAAGATATCCTCTGACCTGATAGACAATTTTTTCCATAAAAATTCTCTATTGTTTAAAACCAAATTCTCAACCTGTAATGCGATGATGGCTTCCCAACCAGGTAGCGCATAGAGAGATTTAAAATCAAAGGCATTTCTCTCGATTTTCGTCTTGTATTTTTGAATATATTTTAAATAAAAGCGCAAATAATTATCGCTGAGTCGGAATTTGCTTAATTTAGCATCTTTACCCTCTTTTAAATGCCATGTATAATCTCTACTCAAAAAACCCGCTAAAATTAATTCGTCCAGATAATCTGATATCCTACCTGACATCTCTGTACCCAATAATTGGCTAATCTCCTTGAATTCTTTACTGCCCTGCGCCAACAGCTCGACGATTCTTTTATAGGTTTCGCTGTTTCTTAAAAAAAGATTTGAAAAAATTCTCTCAAATTCATCCACTAAAAAAGCCCCTTTTGTAAAACACATGTTTTTAATATTGGCTTCTGCGCTCAACTTTGGGTCTATTTCCTCTAAATATCGTGGGATGCCACTGGTCACTGATAAAATTTTTAATTTTTCCATCACAGAAATATCTGCCATGCCCCAAAACTGCTGACAGTCATTTAAGGGTAATTCCTCCAATGTTAATACAAACGAGATACGACCCACAAAACCGGTGCTGCTTAAAACATTCTTTTCTATCCAAGACGAGGCCGATCCGCATACAATTAGCATGAGTTGATGATTTTTTTTAAAATGCTGGTCCCAGGTGTTTTTGAGTTTGCCCAAAAAATCGGGATCTTTGTCACCCATCCAAGATATTTCATCCAACAGAATAACGACCCGTCCTTTTTTTACCTTGTCTGCCAACAACCAAAACAAATCATTCCAATCCTGTGCTTGCACTTTTGGAAATCCTTGTTGGCTGAGCTGACTGGCGAATTCGTTGCGCTGTGACTGTGCTGTCGTTTTTTCTGTTGGCGCAATGCCCGAAAATGTATAAAATTTATATGGTTTTGCGAATTCTTCTATAAGGCGACTTTTGCCGATTCTACGGCGGCCTCGCACGACCAAAAAAGACGCGGATCGCTGTTGAGCCAATCGTTTTAAAAGTGTTAATTCTTTTTCACGCCCAATGAATTTCATCGCCCTATCTCCGTACTTTTAATAATCAAAAATCATTTTACAGAACCATTATAGCACGGCATTGTGGAGAACCAAACTCTTTTTTGATTTTTTACAGAACCGATTCTAGCGGGGACCTGGCGCTCAACTGCTCACTCAAAGTTAAGGCGCGAAGCTTCTGTGGCAAAACCTCTGCGCAGGGACTCATTGTGGGCACCAATTTTGCTACTAAAACAACCTCGCTTTGTAATACAAGCCTATCACGATTATGCATGCGACAAACAAACACTAGTAACGCGAATTCCAGATAAGCGTTTGGCTGCAAATGCGCCATTTTTGGCCATTATTGAACATAATTGCATGCTCATACAACCCACTAAACCATTGTAAGCCAAAAAATACACCAAATAGGGCAAAATTCATACTTGAGTACAAAAAATCTGGTGTTATAATGATCGCCAGAGTGGCCGTAGACGCTCACCAATTTTAGGAAGCAAAGCGGCCGGATACGCGACATCGCTAATTTGTACGACAACAAAAAATTTAGGACGTTTTTTTTAACTACTCAATAGAGGGCAAAAACCAATGAACAGCATAGTAGACACAATGGAAGCAACAATGACTGCACCGGTAACCCAAACACAACAACCACTGCGCAATAGTGTACGTGATTCACTCAATCACTATTTCGGGCAATTGGGTGATACGATTATTAACAATCTTTACGAGATGGTGTTAGCTGAAGTGGAAGCACCTCTTTTAGAACTCGTGATGCAATATACCAAAGGCAACCAATCCAAAGCAGCAATCTTATTAGGATTAAGCCGCGGCACATTGCGCAAAAAATTAAAAATTTACAGTTTGTTAGACTAATTACCATTTACTCAATTAAACTCCCTGCGATTGTCATAGTCGTAGGGAATTTTTTTGTCCCTTTCATCTCTGCATTCGCTCGTCGAAATAACAAGTAAAAACACTGGATTCATGATCAAATATCTGGCAATCTTAACAATATGATACAATGAAAAATTTCGGCAAATATGAGCACAACACAACTACAAATCATGCGACGTATTGGCACGCGATCAGCAAAAGCGCAGGAATATCGCCGCCTCATGCCCGAGCTACCTGCAACGCCCCGCACTGTTAAACACGCATTAGTCCCTAATCGTAATCGGCTCATGATCGCTGCAGGACGTTTATTTTCCATTATTACACAATTACGTTATAAACCGGACTATGAAGACCTCCCTGCCTTACGCGGGCATTTATTGAAAGAGCTACAGCAATTTCAATGCACCGCAGAGAGATTCGGCTATGATGTTGATAGCATCATGATCAGCCGCTATAGCTTATGCGCAGGCATCGACGATATTATTAACAAAACAACCTGGGGCATCAAAGGCGATTGGCAATCCATGAGCCTCCTCTCAAACCTGCAACAGGGCATCACGTCAGATGAACGATTTTTTCTCATTTTGGACAAAGCGTGCCGCGCACCACAAAAGTTCATTGATACCATCGAGCTAATGTATATTTGTCTCAATTTAGGTTTTGAAGGAAAATTTCGCGATCAAAAATACGAAAGAAACCGACTGCAACAAATGATTGATTACGTCTACAGCGTCATTCGAAAATCTCGCGGCGAATTCGACAGATGTCTTTCCCCATCCATCTATAAAACGGCCATGCCTCCACGACGCAAGTTTCCATTAGCCGGCATTATTTTAACAAGTTGTTTAATTATTATTGGCATTTATGGTAGTATGAACTACTTGTTGGGGATTTACTCCAATCAAGCAACACAACAATTACAACATATCACGAATACTATTTCGACCACAACGTAACAACTAATATGTTGATGAACTTAAAACAGAATGAGCAATTAAAAATTTTGCAAAATCGTTTTAAAGAAATCACCAAATTTTTAAAAAAACCCTCCCTCTCCAATACCAAAACGGATATCAACTTATACAAATCTCCCTGGTATCTCGTCACCGGCCCCAAGAACGCAGGGAAAACGACATTATTAGCTAACTCCGATCTACGCTTTATATTACAAAAAGCCATCAAAGATCCTCACAATATCGCCAATACAACATATTACGAATGGTGGGCAACCAAAGACGCTGTTCTTGTCGACACCCCGGGCATCAATATCCAACAAACGAATGAATCCTCAAAAGATTCGCAAATCGCATTCTTTAAACTATTAAAAAAATACTGTTACAAAAAAACACTCAACGCGATCATTATCGTCATCAGCGTTGAAAACATCGCGCAAGATAAAGAACAAAATAAACAGCTGTTTTTTGAAAGCATTTGCAACAACATCGAGCAATCAATTAAAATATTTGGCAAAAAAATCCCCTTTTATTTTGTCATCAACAAGTGCGACTTGATTCCTGGCTTTCGAGAATTTTTTGGCGAACAGAGCAAAGATGAACGCTGGCAACCCTGGGGTATTAAGCTCAGCAAACAACACCAAAAACCCACTAAGATACTCAACTTAGAATTCAATAAGTTGCTGCGCAGAATCAATGATCAATTAATCTGGCGATTACAACATGAACATCATCTTAACAAACGCTTCCTGATCAATGAGTTCCCTTTAGAAATGGAACAAGTTAAACAACATTTATTGAATTTTACCGATTATATTTATAATCACTTCAAACAGACACTATCAGTCAGAGGATTATTTTTTACTTCTGCAGCTCAAAAACTTTCACCGACTGAAAAAAATAAAGAAAAAACAAGCCCGCTAGCCGAACCTTTTATGACACGCGCTTATTTTACGCATGACCTGTTTGAGCAAATCTTCTTTCAAGAACGGTTTTTAGATGAGCGTTATTATTATGGCTATCTCAACAGTTGGGGAAAATTCGCATTTTTAGGTTTGCTCGGCGCCGCAGTCATCGCCTATTTTACGCTCTATTTATTTGATTTTAAGCAACAAACCATCAACATCACCTCGGTGCAGCAGGTCATTGCATCCTATCAGTTATTGGCGCAAACGAAAGAACTCAAACAATCATCAATAGAATATAAACTCAAATTGCTCGACACCTTGCAACTCGCACTAAAAGATCTCAACGACAAACATTCGGTCATTAACACCATCATACACCCGTCCAATCCGACGGAGCAATTAAGAAAACGTTTGTTAACGATTTATACGCAAGCATTGCAACATTTGTTATTACCTGAAATAACGCACGAATTATACGATATCTTGCAAAATCCCAAACAAACACCCGCCGAACAATATGGTGCACTCAAAACTTATCTGATGATGCAAGATTCAACACGCTATAATCCAACAGACATTGCATTGTTCATGCAATCGATTTGGCGCATGCGCTACTCCGCTAGCGTACAAGCACAACTCTTAAAACATCTACAAGCACTTTTAAACAAGAATCCACCCTTAGCACAAATCGATCAGCAATTAGTAAATACCGCTCGAAATACTCTGAAACAAGCGAGACCTATCGATTTGGCTTATACTATTTTACAAAACAATGTGAGCAACAACCAATTGTTATCTATCGACTTAAATGCGAGCAAATCTGCCGCGTCGATTCTTACTTTTTCAACACCAAACAGCGGCATCTTAAGCATGTACACGGAAGCGAAATTCCCGAGTATTTACCCAGACCTGATTCAACAAAGCGCCCAAGAAGCATTGACCGGCAATTGGATTATTGGAATAACCGATGACTCACACGCCTCCACACAAGCTATTAATGCGCTTAAACAAAAGCTCGCCGAACAATATCTCACCAATTACATCACGGCTTGGTCAGACTTTTCAAACACCATTAAAACCGTTAATTTCACCGATATTGATCAGCTCAATATAGCACTCAAAATATTAGGGCAACCCAATTCACCCATTTCTCAATTAATTACATTGATTAAAAATAATTTTCCGCCTACCATTCTCAACGTCAGCAACCAATTCCAAACGCTCGTCGCCTTAGCCAACAATGATCCGTCACAACAGGCCTCATTGCAAAATATTACAAAGATGCTAGGCGATTTATCCGATTATTTATCACAAATCACGTCTGACAAAAAAGCTTTTGAACTCACCAGTTATCGCATGCGCAATCCAGATCAATCGGATCCCATTGAAATATTACTTGCCTCCGCGGCCAATTATCCAGAACCAATAAAAACTTGGCTGAATAACATTAGCATGAACGCATGGCAACTGATGACATATCAAACACAAGCTTATATTAACCAACAGTGGCAAAAACAAATTTTTCCTCAATATCAATCTCAATTAGCCGATCATTTTCCGTTCAACCCAAGCGCAACCAAACAAACATTGTTAGATGATTTTGATGGATTCTTTGCGCCAAATGGCCTATTCGATAAATTCTTTATCACGTATCTTAAGCCCTTTATTGACACCTCTAAAATACCATGGACACTGAGAAATACGGACGGCGAAACATTACAATTATCGGGTCAAACGCTCACCCAGCTGGAACGCGTTTATATTATTCAATATAACTATTTCCAACGCCGAAACGAAAAGTTGTTGATTCCGATGACATTACAGCTTGTGAATATGGAAAATAATTTAGATAACATCACGATTGCGCTAGGCAAACAACAAACCACTTATAAAAATAGCAGCGCCTATCAACCCACTCAACTAAACTGGCCTGACGAAATGGATGCAAATACGGCGCAAGTTATCTTTACCAATACCGATGGTCAGCAAACGATTTTGCAGGAAGAGGGTCCCTGGGCCTGGTTAAAATTATTAAACAACGGCAACTTCCAAAAGATCCCGAACGCACAACAACAATATCAAGTCACGTTTGACAAAGACGGCAGTGCCGCTAACGTGGTCATCACCTTAGATCAACGCACTAATCCATTTTCGATGAATCTGTTTAAGGATTTTAGCTTGCCGGATACACTCGAATAAAAATATGCCGCACACCCTATATTTCATCACATTAAACGCCTGGTTTATAACGCTTGCCGTTAGCCTCCTCTTCTTTTTTATAAAAAATAATACGTTGCAACTCGCCTTACGCACAGCCACGATTGCAGTCGCTGGGCTCACTCTAATGCTAGGGCTCCAAGGACTCATCACTCAACAAACTTTCTCACAAACCATTACTCTATTATTTATCGGACTTCACCCCAGTCTAAGCCTAAACCCACTCTCAAGCTTCTTTGTGCTCTTAATGGGATTGAGCTATCTGGGTATCAGCTTATTTTCGTTTGATTATTTCAAACATTTTAGCAAAGTACAGCAACAAAAAATTCATCTTCTGGAAACACTGTTTGCATTTTCGATACTCCTTGTCTTTATGGCGAATGATCCTCTGACCTTTTTATTTGCCTGGGAAATCATGGCATTAACTTCTTATTTTCTGGTGGTCAGTATAGAGCCCAACAAAAATTCTCGAAAAGCAGGATTTCTTTACCTGGCCATTACCCATATTGGTTTTTTTGCCCTCGTGATTAGTTTCTTTTTATTATTTCTTAACATGAATAGCGCGTTGTGGTTTTTTTCGCCGATGAGTCAAGGATTATCCCAAACGCAATCAATGGCCAATATCATATTTTTACTCGCATTTATTGGATTTGGTGCAAAAGCCGCACTCTTTCCATTGCATGTATGGCTGCCCGAAGCACATCCTGCCGCACCTTCCCCCATTTCTGCCCTGATGAGTGGCATCATGCTAAAAACCGCCATCTATGGGTTCGTTCGATTTACATTTAGCTTTCTACTGGCTTACCAGCAACCGTGGTGGGGTTACAGCTTGGTCAGCATCGGCTTAATCACGATGCTCATCGGCGTTATACATGCCGCCATGCAAACGGATATGAAGCGCTTACTCGCTTATTCTTCAATGGAAAATACCGGATTTATTTGCACCGCACTCGGCCTCGCTATTATTTTCTATCAATACCGCGAATTTATCTTATCAGATTTAGCCTTAATCGTCGTGTTACTCCACAGTTTAAATCACAGCCTGTTTAAATCGCTACTCTTTTTAGGCACGGGCTCCGTTTTACACGCCACTGGCGAACGCAATCTGGGTAAACTCGGCGGATTGATCCACAAAATGCCCTGGGTATCCGTTTGCACACTCATCGGCGCGCTCTCTATGGCAGGATTACCTTTTTTTAATGGGTTTATTTCAGAGTGGTTGTATTTAGGTATTTTTTTTCATCATTATACAACTGCGCAGTTTCTATTAGCGATTCTCTCTCCGCTCATTATTGCGTTAAGTGTTTTAGTCTTTGGATTAGCCGGTTTTGTGATCGTAAAATTTTATGGGGTTGTTTTTTTGGGGCAACCGCGCGAATCCATTCTCACGCACGCCTATCCAAGCACGCACCTTGAACGAGCGGGATTACTCTGGTTATCCGTGTTTTGTGTATGGCTCGGGTTATGGCCAAACACCATCATCTCATTGATTCAAACAACCCTGCAACAGTTATTGCCTCAACTACAAACCGCCGTAGCAACAAAAGGAACATCTTTGCAATTTGCGCTTAAGACGCCGCTGACCTCTTTTC
>MGXQ01000026.1 GCA_001801405.1 Gammaproteobacteria bacterium RIFCSPHIGHO2_02_FULL_42_13
TGCTGTTAACTGTTGTGCCACATAATTTTCAGTCAGTGCGCCTTTGAACTCAGTGAATAACCGGTTTCCTTCAATCAACATAGCGTAATTTAAATCTGATTTTGTAGCAAGCAACCCTACATCTAGCATATAGAGCTTAAATGCTTGATGATCAATGTAGGCATTGAGCGGAAGTTTTAATGATTGCAGCTGATGTGCTTTATGAACAAGACCCGCCGTTTTCAACCAATTAATCGCACTTTCGTATTCCCTCGCTCGCGCCGATGAAGAGAGAATGGAATAAATAAACTTCTTGTGTGCTCTCGCTAATTGTGCGGGCAGTGTATCCCAAACCGCAGTAATTCGCATCACTTCTGACGGTACCGCATGTTTCGAAAAATCTTTCATGTAAGTGGCGAGAATTTCATGATGCACCTCTCTCACTAAGGCAAAGTCTTTGTGATGAGCGTAAACATCAACCGCTTCTGGCATTCCTCCAATCAAATAATAACGTTTCAGAAACTGCACTAACTCACTGTGCAGCAAATCCGACAAAGGTTCTCTATCGCTTTTATTCTGAAGCAATTGGCTTAAGTGATGTTCGCCGATCGCATTGAGAAATTCTAAAAAAGTAAGCGGATACATCTTTAGAAGATTCACTTGGCCAACGGGGAAACTCTTGCTTTTAGCAAGCTGAACACCTAGCAGGGAACCTGCTGCAATAATGTGATAATCGTTTGCTTTCTCCTTGAAATATTTCAAGCAGGTCAAGGCATGTGGGCAAGCCTGGATTTCATCCAAAAACAGGAGCGTCTCGCCTTTAATGATCTCCTGTTTAGCAAAAGCTTGCAGCTCTTCGATAATACGATCGATGTTCAGATTAGACTCAAATATCGTACACAATCGGGGATGGGTTTCAAAGTTGAGATTGACTATATTTTTGTATTCATTTTCACCAAAATGAAGAACGCTGTATGTTTTTCCAACCTGACGCGCGCCCTCCAATACTAAAGGCTTACGCCGCTTTGACTGTTTCCAAGCGAGTAATTGATGTGTAATAGTTCGTTCCATTTTGCTCCCCGCAATACATTATTTTCCCTATTATAGCTCTTTATTTCTCTGACTTCACGTTATTCATAGCAATATCGTGATATTATTCACGTTTTTCACTTAAATAACGCGGGTTCCGGACAAGCTCGTAGGTTAGGCTGCGAGCTCGTAGGTTGGGCTGAGCGCATTCAGCCCAACCTACCGCGCTACGCTGGCTGATTTCACGTTTATTTACATTCTAACATGTAACATTACACAATATCATGACGCCATAACTGGTCTAAAAATTCTTTCCAAGGCAGTATCCTGATGGTCGTTTTATCGTTAATAGTTAAAATACGGGGTCGTTCATCCTGACTCACTACGAATGCTTTCTTCGGATGATGCTCCTCACAAAATGCAATTAATCCCTTAAGATCCTGCTGATGCACAACCCGATCAATCTTCACTTCAATGGCGACCTCTGCATCATTTAAAACAAAATCCACTTCTAATCCCGTTTTCGTTCGCCAATACGTAATATCATGTCGTTTTTTACATAATCCATTATAAGCAAGTAATTCCATTAAAATAAAATGTTCGAAGGCATGACCTGCTGCCGCCCCCCGTAATTCTACCACCGATCTTCTCGTTAAATAATTAGCAATCCCCACATCAAATAAATAAAACTTAGGTGTTTTACTAATAATATCTCGTTTCACTTTTTTATGATACGGTGGAATGAAATACCCTAATAAAGTATCAACAAGAATTTGATAAAAATTTTCGACTGTGTTTGCGCTCACACCACAATCACGCGCAATATTCGAATAATTAATCAGCTGACCATGACTAAAACCCATACTATCCAAAAATCGCGAAAAAGAGGGCAAATGACGGACTAACCCTTCTATCATAATTTCTTCATTTAAATAATCCACTACATAGGATTCAAATAATGCTTGAACATCTTCAGCAAGATAATGAGAAGGCACTAAACCATTTTGTAATGCCGTTAACAAATTAAAATTGGGTATTTCAGGATACACCAATGGGAAAAAATGATAACGCAACGCCCGTCCGCCTAATAAATTGGAACCTGCGCGTTTTAATTTACGCGCACTCGATCCACATAGCAAGAATTGCGCAGATGTATTCTCAATTAACCAATGAATCTCATCCAATAATGCAGGGACTTTTTGTATTTCATCAACGATAATGGGATATGGTTGTTTTGTATGATTTGCCAAGATCTCTTCCCGAAATAGATACGGCTTATTTTCGAGTCGCAATCGAAGATCGGTTTTTAACAAATCATAACGAATGGATTCTGCAAATTTCTCTTTTAAGTAGGTCGATTTGCCGGTTTGGCGAGCACCCCATAAAAAAGCAGATTTTTTATCGGTCAGTTTTAATTGTAAAACACGATCGAACAACATATATACTCCCTAGGTCTCATGTCTGCTGAGAAATAAGCTCACCAATTCGAAATTGTCATTAGAAATTATACGACTAATTCTCAGAATATGCAATTATTTATCTAAAAATGGATCTCGCGAATAAGAGAAATAGCGCGTAGGTTGGGCTGAGCGCATGCTCCAAGCGCTCTAAAAAAACATCTACACAGGCGAAAATAAATTATCTAAATCTGATTTCGTGAGCTGTAACTTATCATGATGCGACTCACTAAACAATGAATCGATTAACCCTTTTTTCTTTTTTTGTAACTCAATGATTTTTTCTTCGACCGTTCCAGAGGTGATAAACTTGTACACGAACACCGCCTTATCTTGGCCAATGCGATGTGCGCGATCCGTCGCTTGCTGTTCAACGGCAGGATTCCACCAGGGATCGTAATGAATCACTGTATCCGCCGCTGTTAAATTCAAACCCACACCGCCCGCTTTCAAACTGATTAAAAACACCGGAATTTTCCCTGCCTGAAATGTTTTGATAGGCGTCGCGCGATCCTTGGTTTGTCCCGTTAATTTTACATATTGAATATGACTTTCATTCAGTCTTACTTCAATTAATTCCAACATGGACGTAAACTGAGAGAACAATAAAATACGTTTGTTTTCACTATGCAATTCTTCCAGCATTTCCATTAATGCATCTAACTTCGACGACTCTGTTATCTTCTGTGCGCTCGATAATTTAACCAGACGCGGATCGCAACACACTTGTCGTAATTTTAATAAGGCATCTAAAATAATAATTTGGCAACGTTCAATGCCATTTTTGTCAATGGCTGACTTGATGCGATTATGCATCGCTAAACGGATCGTTTCGTATAAATCACGTTGTTTATCGCTTAATTCCACAGTTTGAATAATCTCGGTTTTTTGGGGCAATTCTTTCATGACGGCTGCTTTGCTGCGCCGAAGCATAAAAGGTTTAATGCGCGCATTTAAAGACCGTTGCACAGAGAGATCTTGTCTTCTTTCTATCGGGTACCTAAACCGCGAAGCAAATTCAGTTGCATTACCTAACAATCCTGGCATTAAAAAATGAAACTGCGACCATAACTCGCCTAAATGATTTTCCATGGGAGTGCCTGTGAGACACAGCCGATGTTTTGCCCTGAGTTGCTGCACTATTTGCGTCACTTTAGCTTGACGATTTTTGATATATTGCGCTTCATCCAAAATAACAAAAGAATACTCACTCGCCAATAAATCATCTTTATCTCGAACAATTAACGGGTAAGTTGTTAAAATTAAATCATAGTGACTCAACTCATTAAAGTATTTTTTGCGCTCATCCCCATGCAATGTTACTAAAGATAATTCCGGTACAAATCGTTCTGTTTCTAATCGCCAATTCACGACTAAGCTAGTCGGTGCAATCACTAAAGCCGGTTTTGTCAAACGCCCCGCTTTTTTCTCAATCAACAAATGCGCCAACAATTGTATTGTTTTACCCAGTCCCATCTCATCCGCTAAAATACCCGAAAAATCATATTCACGCAGAAATTGTAGCCAATTGACTCCCATTTGCTGATAGGGTCGTAAGGTGCCTTGAAAGGTATCAGGAATTATTGCAGGCTCAATGCGTTCAAAATGAATCAGTTTGTCTGCGATTTGACGCAACCGATCGCCTCCAAACCAACGCAACTGCGCTGCGGCAAAAGCTTGTTGCATTTCGATGATCAATGTCAGTCGTCTTTTCGAAACACGCAGACCTTTTTCAGGATCATAATCTTTTTCACGATAAAATTCCTTGACAATGCTCAGCATTTTCTTCACACGCTCAATCGGTAATTTAGCAACCTGGCCATCTTCTAATCTGACCAACAAACCTTCTTGGCCTTGATCCACCATATCTTCTTCAGGATGAGAAAGAATCTCCGCTAATATAGGTAACATATTCACTTTTTTAGTGCCAACGATAATTCCTAAATCTAAATTAAACCAATCGTTTCCCTCGTTCTCATCAATCTCCGTATACCACTCGTCAATATCAATCGTCGGCAAAAACAAAAATTCTTTCTCATAAACGACTGAAAACCCTGCCTGGCGCAATTGAGGTATTTTTATATTGATAAACTGGTAGCCTGCTTCTTCGTGTTTTTCATCTGCAATCGCATAGCCTTCTGTGCTATCAGGGCTATAGTGCCCATACGTCAACCGATGTTCTATAAGAAAATCATTTATTTTTGGTAGTGCCGCAATCAATTCAAATTTTGTTTGTAACTCTTTCTCACGCTCAATATCACGTTTGATCTCCGTAATATATCCATCTTCAAAACAACGGAGTGTGTCTTTTTTTTCTGACGGATGAAATATCCAATCCCCATATTGAATATTCAATTCAACAATACCAATCCTGGTTTTTTGCCAATAACAATTTCCATGTTGTCCTAAAATCGTCGACATACATAAAATACCTTGAGGTGTTAGCGCGTTAACGATCTTTTTGGGAAAAGTTTTGGGCGCAGGCAAGGCAATCTGTTTTTTCTCTAAAAACTGACTCACCACCGGCGCCTCCAAAGGTAAAACATCTGGCGCTTTCAATAATGCTTGAACAACCGCAGAAGATAATGGGGTATCGACTAAGCCAACGCGATGATGAATGATATCGAGATACCAAAAAGGCTCAAATAATAATAGTTTTACCGCTTGTCCATCAACAAAACATTGAAGATATTGAGAACCATTATTTTCTTTTCTCATTTCCCAATTCAAATCTAATTTTTTTCTGTCGCCTAATGACAACGGTTCTCCTGTCGTATCTTGAAAATAACAACGACCCGTATTGATAATCTCTTGAAGTAGAGGAGATCCCGTATCACGTCCTAATAGATACTCTCCATCCATGGCACGATAATAAAAATTATCACCGATAAAACGTAATCTCGCAATAATGCTAAAATCCACTTCGTTTAGCATGGCACGTTTTTTTTCACTATTGGCTTTAAACGCTTTGGCGCGACCAAATCCCCCTTTTTTTAGTTTTTTGGCGAGACAGGTTTTGATCTTAACCATCGACATCGTAGCATCAACATCTAAAACATAAAAAAGATGTTCTTCAGTCTCTTTCGTCAGCATAACATTTTCGTTGGGAACCTTGTCCAACGCATCTAGCCATTGCCGTGTGCGTGGTTCAAGTTGCAAAACCTCAACCTCTGTCGACGTTTTCTGAGAAAAATTTTTATGGACAGTCAGTAAGGTGGCCGCAACATGTTCGCATCGAAAACGCGCATGACAAGTACATACATCATTAAAGCCCCCATCTTCTATCGAAATAAACACTGAAAAAGACCCATGACCTGGCTCCAAAACATTCGACTTGATATGTAACTCGCTACCCTCTACAGATAAATTGATATTGCGTACTAGATCTTCTTCCAAACTATATTTTGCACGAACGAGCACGTGTTTTGGAAAATGTGAATTGATATGACTGATTTTAAAAAAATCTTTTAAAAGCATTGCCACCTGTGAATCGTTACTCATTTACACCTCTTTTCGCTGTATAGCGTGGTAGGTTGGGCTTCGCATGCGCGAGAGCACCAACCTACGCGCTTACTCAAAACTCACGTTTCGCCAAATACTCATATAACGCCCAGCGTCGATCGGCATCTGCTTGCGCTTCTTTTAATAACGCTGTAGCAGCGTCTGGATAATGCCCGACTAAACTCTTAAAACGACCTTCGTTATACATGTAATCTTGCATGGGAATGCTCGGCGCCTTGGAGTCCAAAACGAATGGATTCAATTTTTCTGCCTCTCGTCGTGGATCGTATCGGAACAACGGCCAAGCACCACTTTCCACGGCAAGTTTTTGTTGATTGAGCCCGAGACGCAAATTATATTCATGCGCAATACAATGACTATAGGCAATAATAATCGAGGAACCCGGATAACTTTCCGCTTCGAGCATCGCCTTTAACGTTTGCGGCATATTTGCACCCATCGCAATTTGCGCCACATACACATTGCCATATATCACTGCCATCATGGCTAAATCTTTTTTCGGCGTTTTACGACCCGCTGCGGCAAATTTTGCAACGGCACCGCGCGGCGTTGCTTTTGACGCTTGTCCACCAGTATTTGAATACACTTCCGTATCCAACACTAACACATTCACATCACGACCAGCCGCAAGTACATGATCTAATCCACCATAACCAATGTCATATGCCCAACCATCACCGCCGATTAACCACACGCTGCGTTTCACTAAATTATCCGCAATCGTTAACAAATGTTTAGCGCGCATATCATTAACGTCTTTTAATTTAGATTTTAAAGCGGCCACGCGATCGCGTTGTTTCGCAATTTCCGCTTCATCATTGTCATTCGCATGCGCAATTAACTTATCCACCAAGATATCGCCCAATGTCGACGCAAATTCTTTTAATAAAATTTTTGCCTGCGCCGCTAATTGATCCGCCGACAAACGAAATCCAAATCCAAACTCCGCATTATCTTCAAATAATGAATTATTCCAAGCAGGACCCTGCCCTTTTGAATTAGTCGCCCACGGCGTTGTCGGCAAATTGCCACCATAAATAGATGAACACCCCGTCGCATTCGCGACCAACATGCGCTCGCCAAACAATCGCGTTAACAAGCTTAAATAAGGTGTTTCGCCACAACCTGCACAAGCGCCCGAAAATTCAAACAAGGCATCCGCATATTGCACGCCCGGCAATGTGCTCATATCCATCTTGGCACGATCCATATTATTAATCGTCTCAAAAAATTCGATATTCTTTTTTTCTTTTTCTAAGATCGGCGCCTTCGACGTAATATTAATGGCTTTCTTCCCTTCGCGCTCTTTATCTTTTACGGGACACGCTTCGCAACATAATCCACAACCCGTACAATCTTCAATATAAACTTGCAATGAAAAACATTCTTCGCCGGCGTTTTTTGCTTTTGCATATTTAAATTCTTTGGGTGCACCTTTTAATTGCTCTTCACCAAATCGCTTCACACGAATCACGGCGTGCGGACACACAAACGAACAACGTCCACATTGAATACAAATCTCGGGATTCCAATCAGACACATCCATTGATACATTGCGTTTTTCCCACCGCGTTGTGCTCATTGGAAATGTGCCATCCACCGGCATTTTACTGACGGGTAATTCATCGCCGCGATCGGCCATTAAAACCGCCGTCACGTCTTTTACAAACGCCGGCGCTTTATCACTCACCACCGGTGGCAACGGCTTAGCGCTTGCACTCACGGCGCTCGGCACTTCCACCTCAAACAAATGCGATAACGCCTGATCGACCGCTGCAAAGTTTTTATCGACAATCGATTGACCTTTGCAACAATAGGTTTTTTGAATCGTTTCTTTGATTTTTGCAATGGCTTTTTCGGGCGATAATACTTTGGTTAACTCAAAAAAACAGGTTTGCATAATGGTATTAATACGCGAGCCCATCCCCGTTTCATCGGCAATTTTATAGGCA
>MGXQ01000027.1:0-7737 GCA_001801405.1 Gammaproteobacteria bacterium RIFCSPHIGHO2_02_FULL_42_13
TCCAGAGAACCCTTTAGTTCCGCACGTCGATTCCCCGTCATTCCGGTATCGCTCTGCCATTGCAGAGCGATATCCGGAATCCAGGGGAATCGACGTGCGGAACTAAAGGGTTCTCTGGATCCCGGATAAATGCTTCGCATTTTCCGGGATGACGGATAATTTAATTCCGGGATGACGGCGGAGAGCGATCTCAGTGGAGAGGACGCTTCGCTAAATGCAGTGAGACGAGCGCATGATTACCTCTCACATACCAGCTCACAGTATTCTATATCCCCGCTACATTCGGAGGGATTTCCATGAATAAAATAACAACTCTTCGGAAATTCCGGACGTAAATCACCATAGACAAGTGGAAATGAATTTTTTTCATGCTCGTTTTGTCCCAGATAATTACAAATAAATGTACCATCATGAATATAAGATGCGCCATACATTTCCGTCGGTGGTAAATTACTATTATTCAATATCGTCATTGCAAAATTTGGCACATCGGTCTTATCCATCTGAGGAAAAGCTACCGCTTCATATTTATCCCAGCTGCCCTGTGGATTATAAAGATTAAATCGAATGTCACTCATCTGCGGACAAAAGATATGAACCTGTTCAGCATGTACAACACCTACAAAGCTCACGCATAATAAAACACTCGTTATAATTTTCATACGATAGATCTCCTTAAAACGCAAGTTCCGGATAAAAATTTGGCGCTTATCTAAAACCTCCCTGTTTAACCATATCCGAGAACCACTCGGATCACAGAGGGACCAACGCATAATAAGCGCCAAAAACACCAATAATTAAATTAGAAAGAAAAGGTTGTGTGCAGTATAAAATAAAAATATCACTTACGAATCCGTAAGAAATACGGAATTTTTACTGGGTTTATAGTCAACTATTTTTTTCTACTGTAGTAATTAATATGTTATTATAGAATTACTGGAAATAGTACTGGGGGAATAGAATGAAAATCGATCAAATAATGGCCATATCACCAATCGACGGGAGATATGCGAGCAAAGTCACAGAGCTGCAGCCTATCTGGAGCGAATACGGATTAAACCATCATCGACTACTCGTCGAGATTCGTTGGTTGCAATGCTTAGCCCGCCAAAAATTAATTACCCTCTCCGCTACAGACAATGCCTTTTTAAATCGCACGCTCGATACCTTCTCTGAAAAAGGCGCACAAAATATAAAACAAATCGAAAAGCAAACCAAACACGACATCAAAGCCGTCGAGTATTTTCTAAAGCAAAAATGTAAATCGAAAAAATCATTATTATCGATTTTGGAATTCATTCACTTTGGTTGTACCTCCGATGATATCAATAACCTCGCCTATGCATTGATGATAAAACAAACACGCGATAACTATTTATTGCCGCAACTCAACGCCATCATTTCACCATTACAAGCACTCGCGCATCGCTATGCAGATATATCTATGCTATCCCGCACGCACGGCCAACCGGCGACACCAACCACGCTCGGCAAAGAGTTCGCAAACTTTGCCGCGCGATTAAAAACGCAACAGGCACAATTAAAATCAATCAAAATTCAAGGCAAATTCAACGGTGCAACCGGCAATTACAGCGCAGCTGCCTTTGCTTATCCCAATATGAATTGGGAAAAAATCAACAAACACTTCGTTGAAAAATTAGGACTCGCCTGGAACGCTTACACGACACAAATCGAGCCACATGATTATATTGCTGAGCTTTCACACTGTTTAATACGCATTAATAACATCTTCACTGATTTTTCGCGTGATATGTGGGGATATATTTCGTTAGGTTATTTCAAACAAATAATAAACGCTAAACAAGTCGGCTCCTCCACCATGCCACATAAAGTCAATCCGATTGACTTTGAAAATGCAGAAGGAAATTTTGGCTTAGCGAATGCTTTATTTGAATTTTTCGCCAACAAACTACCGATCTCTCGCTTTCAACGCGACTTAAGTGATTCAACCGTCATGCGAAACTTAGGCGTTGCATTCGCGCACACGATTATCGCCGATCAATCGTTACTAAAAGGTTTAACAACCCTGCACCCCAACAAAAAACACATGCAAGACGAATTAGATAATCATTGGGAATTATTAGCCGAACCCTTACAAACACTCATGCGCCGACACGGCATTAAACATGCTTACGAAAAATTAAAAAAACTCACGCACGGAAAATCGATTACTAAAACAGCATTACATAAGTTGGTTGACTCACTCAAATTGCCCTTGGAAGAAAAACAACGATTCAAACAATTAACACCGGCGACATATATCGGTCAAGCAAAAACACTCGCAAAAAAGGTATAATATGTCAAAATCGTTGGTTTTACCTATCCCTTTGTTCGACACGCTTGAACATTTAACCGAAGGCACGCCGCCTTGCGTTAAAGAAACCATGAAAGCAATCTCTATTTCTGAAACTAAAAAAGAATATGAGCTCTCTCGCGAATTTTTATTAAGTTATGCCGGCTCATTAGACACGTACAATGCTTATCGACGCGAAATTGAACGTTTACTGCATTGGGCCTGGCTCATTCGTAAAACACCGGTCAAAAAACTTACGCGCAATGACTTGCGCGATTACATTGAATTTTCTTGTTCGCCCCACTCGTCTTGGATTGCCACCAAAACCGTTACCCGATTTATAAACGATGCGGAACAAGCACGAAAACCGAATCCCGATTGGCGACCTTATGTCGTACGTGTGAATAAAACACAACGTGCCATGGGTAAAAAACCGGACATCAGTCAATATCAGCTCGGCAATAAATCTATTCAGGCTATGTTTTCTGGATTAAGCACTTATTTTACTTATTTACAGCAAGAAGGTTATATCGAGATTAATCCAGTTAATTTAATTCGACAAAAAAAACGATTTATTCAACGCCAACAAACACAGCGCGTGACGCGAAAACTCAGTCACACGCAATGGCAATTTGTCATTGAATCCGCCGAAGAACTCGCCAACAAAAATCCCCGAAACGAACGCATTTTATTTTTAATGTCTGCATTTTATTTATTAGGATTACGCGTCTCAGAACTCGCCGAAACACCGGGGCGCATTCCATGCATGGGCGACTTTGCGCCCGACAAACAAAGTTTATGGTGGTTTAGCACTGTCGGTAAAGGCAATAAATTACGTGATGTCGCTATGCCCGATGATATGTTAGAAATTTTAAAACGTTATCGACTCAGTTTAGATTTATCGCCACTACCCCTGCGCAACGAATCCACGCCACTCATTGCAAAAGAGCGCGGCAAAGGTGGGTTGGGCACGCGACAAATTCGCAATCTCGTTCAAAAATGCTTTGATCATGCCATTTATCGGTTAGAAAAAGCTGGCAAAACTGACGAAGCGCAAGACTTACGAGCAGCCACGGTGCACTGGTTACGACACACCGCCATCTCATTTTCCATCGAAGAAAACCGCCCCCGCGAAGATATTCGCGACGATGTCGGCCATGAAAGCGCTGCAACCATGGACAAATATATTGACACCGACCGCTTAGCAAGACACAATTCAGCTCAGCATAAACGATTAAAACCGGCAAAAAAATGAAAAAAACAACCGCTCAACAAATTTCATCATCCGGCCATTTACTCACGCTATTCTGCTGTCTATTACTCCTCACGGGTTGTGCCGTGATGCGCCCCAATATTGAAATGCCAGCCACACCACCACCTCCTTTAAAATTGAATTATCAGCCTCAGGTCGCGGTCGTGTTAGGTGGCGGCGGCGCACGCGGCTATGCACATATCGGCGTTTTAAAAGTATTACATGACGCCGGCGTTCCGATTAATCTAATTGCGGGCACAAGCGCCGGCAGTTTAATCGGCGCATTATATGCCGATACCGCCAACCCAACTGACACCTATAATCGAATTTTTTATACCCACTTTTGGAAACTGGCTGACATTGGCAAACTCAATTTAAAAGGCATTATGACAGGTTATCATTTACAACGTTTTCTCTTAACAAATTTAAATGCGCATAACTTTAATCAATTAAAAATTCCACTGATTGTTGCCACAACCGATTTAACCACCGGCAAGACCTATGTGATTTCAAATGGCCCGATTGCACCAGCCGTACAAGCGTCTTCTGCCATTCCCGGCGTATTTTTACCCGTACATTTATATGGACATATATTGGTTGACGGCGGTGTCAGCGATTCGATTCCAGTCAATGTCGTCAACCCCTATCATCCTAAGGTCATTATTGCAGTCAATATTTCACCGCAGTTATCCCAAAAAATGCCAACAACCGCAACCGGCATTCTGGAACGCTCATTACTCATTTTAAGAGAAAAAGCCTCCGCACAAAATCTCCGAGAAGCAAACATCACCATTCGTCCTCAAGTAGGACAAAGCGGTGCGTTTGATTTAAAAGACAAACATCAACTGTATGATGCCGGCATTAAAGCTGCACAACAACAACTGCCAAACATTTTGAAATTATTAAAAGAAAAAAATATTCCGTTGACCACTTCCTCAGCAAGTGTAGCCCGGATGAAATGTGCGAAGCACATGTAATCCGGGGAATTTATTCCTGTATTCCGCTTCGCTCCATACAGGCTACGCTTGCTTCTACACAACCTATATCGTACCCACCAAATATCTCTTCCGCTTACTCTCCGGAAATCGCTCAATCGCATAACGCAACATGGTACGCGGCATTTTTTTATAATGCGATTTTAAAAAATCTTCTTCTACAGCTAAATCACGTTTCCCAATTTCACGCAACATCCAGCCCACTGCTTTATGAATTAAATCATGTTCGTCGTACAATAAAATTTTTGAAATCTTTAACGCCTCTTGAAATCGAGATCGCTTAATATAATAAAACGTCGACAACATGGCGATGCGTCGTTCCCACAAATCATTTGAAACCGCCAAAGCATATAATAGCTTTTTCGCACGAGAAAATAAATACGCGCCCACAATGTGATGCGCCGACAAATCCACTAAATCCCAATTATTAATATAGCGTGTGTTTTTTAAATATAATTGATAAACGCGCTCTTGCGTTTTTTCATCAGCCGTTGAAAAACGATTAACCAAAAAAATAATCGCCAACAATCGTTCTTCATGATTAGATGAATGCAACAACTTTTGAACATCAGATAATTTAAGATCTTGGAATTCTTTAGCTACTTTGCGTAACTGCGGCACTTTAATGCCTAAAAACTTATCGCCTTCGCCATATTGACCTGAGCCAGTTTTAAAAAATCGCTGCAAAATAACAGCGGTTTCAGAATTCGCCAAAGATCGCAACTTTTTTCTAACCATCCTATAAGACATTAAACTAACTCGTCCCCACGTCCGTCAAATCAACCGACAAAAAGTTTTGTTTTGAAAAACCCGGGCCGTCTGGCACTTCGGCTTTACATTTGGGGTAAAGAATCTCCTCTCTATAGTAAGGATAAGAGGGAATATATTCTCGCTGGTGGTACTCCCCTAACGCATGTGCCGTAATATAATAACTATAACCATCCGAAGTAAATAAAAACACGCAACCGGCATTATTCGGATCATACACATCAAATGATCCTGTCGTGATATAGACTTTTTTAAAGGATAAATCGGTCATATATTTATTGTGATCAAGATACTGTTGCGCGGATTGAGCCGAATATATAAACGGCGTCACCTCATACATGGCTAACTGTTGCGTATACATTGTAGCCGTACCATTATTAATGACATAGCCCGTAATTTCATCGCTCGTCGATGCTTGAGCCCACAAACCACAAACAAACACGCTCGCCAAGATACTCAACACGACGCCATAAAAGAAAATTGTTTTTTTCCGCCACGACATAATATACCTCCATTTTATTTCATAAAGTCTATCGTTTATTATTTTTTTGTCCACAATTTTATAATTTACTTTTTCCTTTGTTAATATATAATCGCCGTACGTCTGAACAATTCTTATAATAATCGCGCAAATTTTTTAGCCAATAATCCTAAAAAGGTTTTTTATGCCACGTCAAGTTAATCGAAATTTATTACTGAATGTACTCTTTGTCGCTGGAATTTGGATTTTTGTAATCCTAACGCTCGGGTTTGGCGCGCCTATCGCTTTCAGAAATGAACAAAGCCGAAATGATGGAGAGGAATCGCCACCAGAAGGATCTACTCGTCGCGCATTGCTTTCCCTTACACAAGATCCCGCCATAACAAGAATGGCTGTGACACAACCGCAAGGCGACGCACTCATTACCATGACGGCTGTCTATCCACCTAATTCCAACACCCCCTTTGTCGGCCCGATCAAAGCAACCTTATTGAATACTACTCAAAGCGCAGTATTAGATGCTAATTCCGCCAATCAAATGATCGGTCGTTCCAATTTATTAACGCTTCCTTCACAATACACACAAATTTATACGCGCTTGGGCGAACCTAATTTACAAGTGGTCACCTTTAACGCTCAATTAGGTGATATAACAACACGAAGCATCGACATTGGCGTTGATTTAACGAGCGAAACCAATATTATAGCGGTTACATCTTCTTCAGGCAGTCATCTCGCCGTTGTCACCGATAATTCTGTAGTGATCATACGCACGAGCAATTGGTCAGCATTTTCGCCTATTGTACGCCCGGGATACGAAAACCCTTCCATTGTTGTATTTGCTGATGGTGGCTTTGGCGTACAAACCTCTTCACGCGAAATGAATTTTTACAGCGCATATGGCGCTTTTCGCGGCTCATTAAATTTAGCGCCCACACCTGATATCGAAGGTCGTCCCGTTATTATTCCGGGCGCAACCACGGCACAAATTATTTTTAACTCGCTCGCAGGCTCTTATGCCGTCGAAGTCAATGAATATGGCACGACACTGGGACCGAGTCAACCTTTAGGAGAATTGTCGTCAATTGGCGATCCATTTAACGCAATGCGTGCAACACAAACCGGTAATTTAATTTATGTCAGCCCAGATACCGCATCGTATTTTAATCAAGACTCTGCTTTACTATTTTCACAATCTTTGTCCGGCATGCCTACTCCGTCAACCATGCAAACGGTTGGAACAAGTGACGGCGTTGTACATGTCGTCGGCCAAGATTCTTATGGCGCGTTAACACAGACTCGCGCCTGCCCCGCTGTTGTTTCTGGTGCTAACCCGGCCGTTTACGGAGATGGCGTCACCCAAAATCCGTTAGGAACAGTGGAAATCACGCATGTCACGCTTGTATCAATCCCTGATACCACACAAGTTGAAGCCGTTGATGCGGAAAGCGCACATGTACAACCGTCTATATTTATATTGGGTAACGCCAGTTCCGTACAACTCACAGGAACACCCGGTGCACGCGCTGGATTCAGAGTGATTTGTCCAGGCGGTGTGCGCGGCCCTACAACATATTATGATTTTGTAATCATGGAATCACCTGTGACAAGCAGTACGTTTGTTGCTCCAACCGGTGGCGGAAGCTCAACAACGGATGGCGGAAGCTCAACCAATTTCCCCGATCCAACTACCGGTGGCACGACAACCATTATTACCCCTGTTCCAAATGAGCCGACAAAAATTGATATTACAAAAATAATAATTGCGGCCGGTGCAGTAAGTGCAGGCGTTGTAGTGCTCACGCTCGGCGGCACTGGATTAGCATTACGTTGTTGTTGGCGCCGCGGTTATCAAGCGATACCCGAACCGCAGCATAATGCTAGACGTAGAGCGTCTCGTCGAGGTGCAGCTGTAGAACTTGTTCCC
>MGXQ01000027.1:7743-7894 GCA_001801405.1 Gammaproteobacteria bacterium RIFCSPHIGHO2_02_FULL_42_13
GCACACGCCGAACCACTCACTGACGGCGAAGAAGATGGTTTAGCTGGCGCTGAAGCACTCGGCAACGGTCACGCAGCAGTAGCCGTTCGTAATCCCGAGGAAGCTCCAAATGCGCTTCCTCCCCCTATTCAAGCCGCCGCTGTTGTGATCG
>MGXQ01000028.1 GCA_001801405.1 Gammaproteobacteria bacterium RIFCSPHIGHO2_02_FULL_42_13
CGATGAGAAAGCGGAGTGTACACGATAGTACATGAGCATTTTGAAGAGATTTTTCACCCAAAAACACCAAAATATGGACGTTCCTTGTTTGTGCTGAATAGTTACAAAAATTTATTGTTCTGAATCACCTCTCTTCGTTTCAACCATTTGATACTGTTCAGCATCTTTTGTTTTAAGATTATCCGCAACAAAAGGGATTACTTTAGCCGGTTGTTTTTGCGGAGGTGTTTTAACGGGTTCCGGTTGTTTATGTGGCTTGACCTCTGAATCGACAACTTGTTGTAATGTAGGGCCATCAGCCGGTTTCTTTTCGCTGTTCATGGCGGCGATGTGATGTTCACGTTGCGCTTGTTCAACAGAGGTTGATTGCGGTTTATCAGTATTATACGGTCTTCTATTGTCGCGGCGCGGTCGTTGAGAACGATGATTGTTTTTTCGGTCACGATCATGATAGGAAGAACGTCTATTCATGTTGCTGTTGCTTCCATTGTTTCGATCGTGAGTTACATTGTTCGTACTCCCCGTATTGCTGGAAACATTGCCAGCGCCATCATTACTGTTGCGTCGGTAATTATTTTGACGAGAAGACGAGCCTTGTCGGGATTTTCTGTAGCCACCTCGCGAACGTTTATCGGGATATCGGCTGGTACGCGAATTTCTTGAATATCTCTCCGGAGAGGTCGGGTTCTCTTCTTTTTTAACTAAACGTTTGAATAAACGTCTGAAGAATCCGGGATTTTTGCGACGGACAACAGGCGCGGCCGTGGGTGGTAAAACATTTTTAACGGCTGGTTCCATGGTTCCTATATTGTTTTCTTCATCTTCCGTTGTGGGTTCATAACCTGCATTTTTTGGTGAGGCAACTAATTCAAAGCTTGCGCGATGTGTTGAACGATGCCCCGATTTTTTGATGCAAGTAATATCATATTCAGGCGTTTGCATGTGCGGGTTTGGCACGACAACAACCGTGATATTATGTGTTTTTTCAATCGCATTAATTGTTTGATGTTGTTCGTTCAGAATATAAGTCGCCACATCGACCGGCACTTGTAATTGAACTTGTACGGGCGCATCTTTCATAATGGCATCTTCGATTAAACGAATCAGCGTTATCGATTGAGAGGGAACGCTTCGAATACTGCCTTGTCCATGACAACGGGGACAAGTAATTTGGTCGGTTGAACCTAGTGATGAACGTAAACATTGGCGCGACATTTCTAATAAGCCAAATCGCGAAATATGTTGTATTTGTGTGCGTGCGCGATCATTGCTTAATGCATCCAATAAACAATTTTCTACTTCCTGACGATGAGGTTCAATGTCCATATCAATAAAATCGATGACAATAAGACCGCCAATATCTCGTAATCGCAACTGTCGAGCAACTTCGCGAGCGGCTTCTATGTTGGTGTGTAATGCTGTTTCTTCAATATCTTCACCTTTCGTCGATTGCGCCGAGTTGACATCGATGGCTGTTAGCGCTTCTGCGCGATCAATAACGATTTCACCACCAGAAGGAAGACGGACATTACGTTGAAATCCTGCTTCAATTTGTTTTTCGATTTGAAAGCGACTAAAAAGAGGGGCGGAGTCATCATAATATTTAACACGTGATACAAAATCTGGACGAACTCGCTCAATAAATGCGACAACCTTCTCAAATGTTTCTTTATCATCGACGAGCACTTCTTCGGTATCCGCTCTTAAATGATCACGCAAGGTGCGTGTAACCATATCATTGTCTTGATGAATGAGATGAGGCGCCCCGTGACCTTTGCTGGCTTGTTTAATAGCCTCCCACAGATTCAATAAAACATCGAGATCCCATTGTAATTCTTCGAGTGCTTTGCCCATGCCAGCAGTGCGAATAATGGCGCCCGTTCCTTCGGGTACATTTAATTTGCTGAATATGTCTTTTAGCATCTCTCGTTCAGTACCATCGATACGTCTTGAAATACCGCCCGCTTTGGGATTGTTTGGCATTAACACGAGATAGGCGCCGGCGAGGGTAATATAGGTAGAGAGCGCTGCGCCTTTGCTGCCGCGTTCTTCTTTGTTGACTTGGACAAGTAATTTTTGCCCAACGAAGAGCACATCTTTAATCCCCAATTTATGATCTCTAACGCTTTTGGGGAAATATTCGGGTGCAATTTCTTTTAGAGGAAGAAAGCCATTTCGCCCGACGCCAAAGTTGACAAATGCAGCTTCGAGACTGGGTTGAATGCTAACTACTTCACCATTGAAAATTTTATCAACATTTTGTTGTTTATTGGGGGTTTCTATTTCGAGATCTTCTAAAGTTTGGCCAGAAACTCGTGCGATTCGGAGGGTGTTCATGCCTCCTTTGCCTTTATTTACCAGGATACGTTTTGTGTTATCTTTGCTCATAATTGTCCACCTATTAGTCAAATAGGCGCTTACCAGATGTCGAGAGAGCAACAGAACATGTCTAATGAAGTAAGGACATTAGATGATAGAAAGAGCAAGAATCAGTTGTATGTCGCTGATAATGCTTATACTCATTTTAACCATCATAAAAAACCGTATTTTAAAAAATACCTTAAAAATCAAACACATAACACATTCAATTTTTAGTAACTTCAGTAATCTGTATGCTGTAAATTCCCTGCTTATCTCTTAAAGTAAGCGCAAAATTATATTAAAATCTTTATGATTTTCATTAAAAATCAAAAACTTAAATCGTTCTTTTCAAAACGAGGTTATACAAAATCAAGTCTTTCATTGATTATTCATTAATATTTCATCTCGTTTCTACAGAACCTAATATAGCAATATTTTGTGAACTCATCAATTTTTATATGAATTTTCTGTTATGATAGACGGAAATTTTAGTTGTCGAAAGAATTTATGCCTTCAAAAAAAACACAAATAGTGACCATTGATGCTCAATATGCTGGACAGCGCATTGATAATTATTTGATCGCGCGACTCAAAGGTGTTCCCAAAAGCCGTATTTACCGAATTATTAGAAAAGGGGAGGTTCGGGTGAATAAAGGGCGTATCAAACCCTTGTATCATTTAAAACCAGGCGATCAGATTCGAATACCACCGATCATGGTCAATGAGCCAAAATATAATGTTCCGTCTCAATCCTTGCAAGAATTGATTGAACAACATATTCTCATGGAAGACGATGACTTACTGATTATTAATAAACATTCTGGGTTAGCTGTGCACGGCGGTAGCACGTTGACGCACGATTTGATGAAGGTGGTTGCCATGCTGCGCCCACAAAACATATTTTTACGTTTAGCACATCGATTGGACAAAGGCACATCGGGTTGTGTTGTTATCGCAAAAAATTTGAATGCGTTGCGTGAATTACATATATTATTTAAAACACGTAAAATTAAAAAAACATATCTCGCTTTAACGAAAGGGCATTGGGAGAAAATGCATACCAAGGTTGAAACCTATATGCAAAAAAATATTTTGCAGTCAGGTGAACGCCGATCGCTTGTAACGGAGGAAGGGAAAACAGCTTCTACCGAATTTCATGTTAAAAAGCGCTTTAAAATAGCTGATTTTGTCCAAGTTGTGCCTCATACGGGTCGTACGCATCAAATTCGTATACACAGCGAATATGCACAACATCCAATTGCGGGGGATAGCAAATATGGTGACCATGAATTTAATCGCAAGATGAAATCCGCCGATTTGCACCGTTTATTTTTACATGCGGAACGGTTAGAATTTAATTGGAAAAATAGAAAAATTAATGTTTACTCGCCGCTTAACGAAGATTTAATGTCTGTCTTACAACAACTGGATTAATTATCTGGATTAATTATGAAATATGATGTTATTGTTTTTGATTGGGATGGAACCTTATATGATTCTGGCGCACGTATTATTAACAGCATACAAGGTGCGGCGCGCGAATTAAAACTTGGAAACTTGCAACCAGAAATCATTAAAAGCTGTATCGGATTGAATTCAACCATAGTGATGGATCGATTATTCCCACAGGCAACACAAAAAGACCGCGATTTATTCATGCCCGCGTACCGTCGTCATTATGGTTTGGAACTTCATCAGTTACCGGTATTATTTACGGGCGCCAAAACCGTGTTAAAACAGTTGCATTCGTTGGGTTATATCCTAGCGGTTGCAACGGGGAAAAATCGTGATTATTTTGATAAAGAATTACATTATTTAGGGTTGCAGGAGATGTTTATGGTCACGCGATGTGGTGATGAAGCCCCTTCAAAACCGAATCCTCAAATGTTATTTGAAATTATGGAGCATTTGGGGACTTTTCCCGAAAAAGTTCTCATGATTGGCGATACGGTGCATGACCTCCAATTAGCGGCTAATGCGGGGGTAGACGCCTTAGCAGCAAGCTATGGCGTACAAGACAAAAAAGAGCTGATGGAGCACAAAATAGTGGGGTGTTTGTCAGATATTTCCGAATTACTGAGCTGGCTAAAATAACACCACTATATTTATCAATAGGTTAGCGAAAAATATTTCATTGACAGCTTGAACGATGATATATAGTATTACGTGTCCATATTTATTGCGATTTGAAATTTTAGGGGCATTGCTATGGCGGTACAGAAATCAAAAAAATCCAGGTCACGACGCGGCATGCGTCGCTCTCACGACGGCATCAAACTGGCGGCATTAACGGTAGATGAAACCACGGGTGAAACACATCGTAGGCATCATGTTACGCCGGGTGGTTTTTATCGTGGTCGTCAAGTTATCCAGCCGAAGGAAGATCAGGCTGAAGATGAAAGTTAATGTCTAGCGAAATTCGAATTGCAATTGATGCCATGGGCGGCGATAATGGAGCAGACATTGTTGTGCCTGGTGCGTTAAGAGCGCTTGAAAAACATCCCAACTTGCATGTAGTTTTAGTTGGCGACGAGCATATCCTTAAACTCTATTTATCTCGCTATAAAAATAACGCTGGTTCTCGTTTAACGCTTCAGCATGCCTCGGAAGTTGTTAGTATGGATGAATCGCCTACGCAAGCGCTACGCTATAAAAAAGATTCGTCTATGCGCGTTGCAATTAATCTAGTAAAACAACAAAAAGTTCAGGCTTGTGTCAGCGCAGGCAATACGGGCGCATTAATGGCGACGGCACATTTTGTGTTAAAAACATTACCGGGCATCAATCGCGCGGCGATTATATGTGCATTACCCGCCAATAATGAATTAAGGCGTGTGCGCGTATTAGATGTAGGTGCCAATGTCGATGCGAGCCCAGAAACATTATGTCAATTTGCGATGATGGGATCCACGCTTGCTGCGGCCGTGGATGGCAAGCCAAACCCTAAAATAGCATTGTTAAATATTGGGGTAGAGCAAATCAAAGGCAATGAACAGGTCAAAGAAACGGATCGTTTATTATCTAATATCAAAGATCTTAATTATATTGGTTATGTTGAAGGGGATGATATATTTAAAGGGACGGCGGATGTTATCGTGTGCGACGGCTTCGTTGGCAATGTGACCTTAAAAACAATTGAAGGACTAGCAAAATTTATTGGTGGCTTAATTAAAAAAGAATTTTATAGAAACTTTTTAACAAAATTATCGGCGCTATGTGCAACATTAGTGTTGCGATCTTTGAAAAAAAGCTTAAATCCGCATTTATATAATGGTGCAAGCTTTGTCGGTTTGCAGGGCATCGTCATTAAAAGTCACGGCAAAACGACCGTTGCTGGTTTTGCGCAAGCAATTGAATGCGCCATTTCAGAAGTCGAAAATAATGTGCCGGAATTAATTAAAAATGAAGTCGCTCGATTATTGGCAAAAAATCAAACATCATGAATTACGCAAAAATCATTGGTACAGGGTCGTACTTGCCTCGCAAGGTCTTGAGCAATAAAGACTTAGAACAACTCGTGGAAACGTCTGATGAATGGATTTCTTCACGCACGGGTATTCATTCTCGACGTATTGCATCAACTCACGAAACTGTGACGTCAATGGCAGAGATTGCTGCACAGCACGCATTGAAAATGGCGCAATTAGAGCCGAATCAGATTGATTTGATTATTGTGGCCACCTGCACGCCGGAAAACTTTTTTCCCAGCACCGCTTGTTTATTACAACATCGATTGAAAATTCCAGATTGCATTGCATTTGATATGAGTGCCGCTTGTTCGGGTTTTGTTTATGCATTAGCAACAGCAGAACAATATATTCGATCGGGTGCTGCAAAACAGGCATTAGTCGTTGGCAGCGAGATTATGTCACGTGTTATGGATTGGAAAGATCGCAATACATGCGTTTTGTTTGGTGATGGCGCGGGGGCCGTTCTGCTCACACAAGCCAACGAACCCGGGATTATTGATAGTCAATTGGGCGCCAGTGGCACCGAAAAAGATTTATTAACATTGCCAACTGGATTATATGATGATGCTGCATATGTGCGCATGAATGGCAGAGAAGTATTTAAAATGGCTGTTGAGGCAATGACGAATTCCGTGCGTCACCTAGTAGAAGAGAATGGTTTAACGGTTCAAGATATTGATTGGATTATTCCGCATCAAGCAAACATACGTATTATAAAAGCGATTTTAACCCGTTTAAATTTTCCGATGGATCGTGCTATCATGACCATACATGAGCAGGGCAATACCTCGGGGGCTTCCATTCCATTAGCGTTGGATCAAGGCATACGTGATCATCGTATTCAACCCGGTCAGCATTTATTGTTGGAAGCGTTTGGTGGTGGATTTACCTGGGGCGGGATTTTGTTGAAATATTAATTTGTCATTTTTTTGTCTGTCAAATGACTGCAAACAAGGACTCAGCATGGCAAACACAAACATCGCATTCGTTTTCCCCGGTCAAGGTTCTCAACAGGTTGGCATGCTGGCTACAGAGAAAGAAAAATTTACTGAAATTGCCGAATTATTTCGACTCGCATCCGATATATTAGATTATGATCTTGCTCAAATTATTTTAGAAGGTCCTGCTGAAACGCTGAATCAAACGATCCATACACAACCGGCAATGTTGGTTGCCGATATTGCTCTATGGACGTTATGGCGAAAACAAAAAGGGTTTATGCCCGCATTAATGGCGGGACATAGCTTGGGTGAATATGCGGCACTCGTTGCGGCCGATGCTATTTCATTTGAAGGTGCGATTAAATTAGTATCGCGTCGTGCGCATCTGATGCAAGATGCCATACAAAATGATGCAGTGATGATGGCAGCCATCGTCGGATTAGATAAAAAAACAATTCTTTCCATTTGTGAACTGGCCAGTCAACAAGGCATTGTAGAAGCCGCTAATTTTAATTCGCCAACACAAACGGTTATTTCCGGCCAACAAACCGCCGTAATGCAAGCGATTGAATTATCAAAAGCAGCGGGAGCACGATTAGCAAAACCACTAAACGTTAGCATTCCTTCACATTGCTCGATGATGAAAACAGCAGCAACAAAATTACAAACATATTTAAACGGCATTAAAATTGAGCAACCCAGCGTACCTATTATTCACAATGCCACGGGCAAACCCTGTGTGGATGTTGATCAAATTCGTGATGTATTGGTAAAACAACTCTATTCTTCTGTGCAATGGGTTGATACCATTCGATATATGCGCGAGCAAGGCATTGATACCGTGATTGAATGTGGCCCTGGCAAGGTATTGACAGGGTTGAATAAAGCTATTGATGCAAATTTAAAACTGGTTACAATTAAGGGTCTGTTACAAAATAACTTGGACATATAGCACCCAGATTGGTAGCAGATTTAAACGTTCTGATTGAAGAAAAATACGCGCATAGTTTTACTATGTAAGTGTTTTTCTGAATGAAGAACGTTTAAAGATGCTGCCAAGATGGGAGGCTAGATGTTCAAGTTATTTTGTAACAGACCCTAATAGCCTTGAAAATATATCGGCATTTCTTTAAAGGGGATTTTTTATGTCATCTGACATCTTATCAGGCCAAATTGCATTAGTATCGGGCGCAACGCGTGGCATTGGGCAAGCTATTGCTTTATCGCTTGCGAAAGCGGGAGCAACCGTCATTGGCACAGCGACAACAGATGAGGGTGCACAAACCATTACAAAATATTTCAAATCACATCAGCTATCGGGTACAGGCAAAAGACTTGATGTAACCGATGTCGATCAGATGACTCAAGCCTTGAATGAGATCAAGCAAGAAAGAGGGGCTATCAATATTTTAATTAACAACGCAGGCGTTACGCGGGATAATTTAATGTTGCGTATGAAAGAAGAAGAGTGGCAAGATGTTATTGATACCAATTTAACAGGTGTTTTTAGACTGACACAATTATGTTTGCGTGATATGTTAAAAGCGCGTGTTGGACGCATTATTAATATTGGTTCTGTTGTTGGAACAACAGGTAATCCCGGGCAAGCCAATTATTCTGCCAGCAAATCCGCTCTTTTGGGTTTTGCAAAATCATTGGCACATGAAGTGGCTTCACGCAACATTACCGTGAATACTGTCGCGCCGGGGTATATTGAAACGCCGATGACATCTAAATTAACCGAAAAACAAACGCAGTCCATTTTGGCGCGCATTCCTATGCAACGGATTGGAAAGCCAGAAGAGGTAGCACACGCTGTTTTATTTTTGGCTTCATCGGAAGCTTCTTATATTACCGGCCATACGTTGCACGTAAATGGCGGTATGGCAATGATATAGAGGGGTATTTTGGCTATTTAATATGCAATTTGATAGATTTTTTTTAATTTGAATCTTGCAAGTTGTTGGAGTTTCACTACACTAACGGGGCTAAACGCACAGAATTTTTAAGTCATTAATACATAGAGGACATAAAATATGAGTAGTACTGAAGAACGCGTCAAGCGGATTATTGTTGATCAATTAGGCGTTAAGGAAGAAGAAGTTAAATCATCTTCTAAATTCATTGAAGATTTGGGCGCAGATTCTTTAGATATCGTCGAGCTTGTGATGGCATTAGAAGAGGAATTTGGCACTGAAATTCCTGATGAAGAAGCCGAAAAAATTACGACTGTTGACGAAACAGTTAAGTATATTGAAAATAATCTGAATTAAATTATCGTGAAAGCAGAGCATTTCGCTCTGCTTTTTTCATTATAGAGGATGCTAAATGAGCCGACGTGTTGTCGTTACAGGTTTGGGCGCATTATCACCGGTTGGTAATTCAGTCGAAGAATCTTGGCGATCTATTTTATCCGGCAAAAGTGGCATTCGCATCATTGATTTTTTTGATGTCACTGATTTTGCATCTAAAATTAGCGGTACCGTTCGCAACGTTGATTTTTCTCTGCATATTTCAACGAAAGATATTCGCAAAACAGATCTATTTATCCAATACGCGATTGTGACCGCAAAACAGGCGCTCGAAGATTCAAAGCTATCTATTACCGATGAGAATGCCGGACGTGTTGGTATTGCGATTGGCTCAGGCATTTGTGGCTTACCTTATTTTGAAAAAACGCATACGACTTTAATGGAAAAAGGGCCGCGACGTATTTCTCCTTTTTTTATACCGGCAGTCGTCACCAATATGTCTGCCGGGCATATTTCAATTTTGACGGGCGCGAAAGGACCTAGTGTTTCTATTACGTCAGCTTGTGCAACCGGCACACATAATATTGGATTGGGTGCTCGTATCATTGCTTATGGTGACGCGGATGTGATGTTTTGTGGTGGAACTGAAATGGCTACATCACCGTTAGGATTAGGTGGTTTTGCGGCCATGCACGCCTTATCGACACGTAATGATGAACCAGAAAAAGCCTGTCGTCCTTGGGATAAAGATCGCGATGGATTTGTGTTAGCCGATGGTGCCGGTATTTTGGTGTTAGAAGAATTAGAACACGCCAAAAAACGAGGGGCATATATTTACGGCGAAGTAATTGGTTTTGGTATGAGCGGCGATGCATATCATATTACGTTACCTGAACCAGAAGGGCGTGGAGCGAGTGCTGCAATGAGCAATGCGCTCTGCGATGCAAAATTAAACCCAGAAGACATTGATTATATTAATGCACATGGCACATCGACGCCAGCCGGCGATGAAATAGAAGTGCGCGCAGTCAAAAATACATTTGGCGATCATGCTTACAAGTTATCAATGAGTTCGACAAAATCAATGACGGGACATTTGTTAGGTGCAACAGGCGCAGTCGAAGCCATTTTTTCACTGCTGGCTCTGCGCGATCAAGTTGCTCCGCCGACAATCAATTTAGATAATCCGAGTGATGGATGCGATTTGAATTTTGTACCACACACCGCACAAGAACAAAAAATAGATGTTGTGTTATCTAATTCCTTTGGCTTTGGTGGCACAAACGCGACGGTGATATTTAAAAAATTTAGTGGATGAAACGATTTTTTTCTCAATTAATCATTGCTATAACCATTCTATTATTAATGGTTGTGATTCTGTGGGCCTTTTTTCTTCGATCCCCCGTCATTGTTAAAACCGATTTGACTTATATTTTAAATCCAGGTACGACCGTGAAGCAACTCGCGCAAGATCTGCATGATCAAGCGTATTTGCCCTATCCTCGATTGTTTCGATGGTTAGCTAAAGTGCGATTGGATGAGTACCATTTAAAAACGGGTGCTTATGTCTTTCAAGTGGGCAGCACGGCCGGTGATATTTTGGATCAAGTGGTCACCGGAAAAGTCGTTTATTACCCTTTTATTATCGTCAATGGCTGGACCTATCAACAAGTCATGACTAAATTACAAAATGCTCCTGCTGTCAAACATACCTTGACGCATCTTTCTGCAGAGATGATCGCTAGAAAATTAGGTGAACCCTATCCGAGCTTAGAAGGATTGTTGATGCCTAATACCTATTATTATACCTATCAAACATCTGATTTAGATATCTTAAGGTTCGCGCACACGGCCATGCAAAATTACATTCAAACAGCATGGCAAGCGCGTCCAAACAATTTACCCTATAAAAATTACTATCATACTTTAATTGTTGCATCGATGATTGAAAAAGAAAGCGCATTTGAACAAGAAAAGCCGTTAATTGCTGCCGTTATCTTACGGCGGTTAAACATCGGCATGCCATTACAGATCGATTCGACCGTTATTTACGGGCTCGGATCATTGTATAAGGGTCATATCACGCATTGGGCTTTACGCTTTCCGACGCCATACAATAGTTATATTCGGTATGGATTGCCGCCAACACCCATTGCGATGCCGGGGATTCCCTCTATTCAAGCGGCCTTGCATCCTGCGCAAACCGATGTATTATATTTTGTAGCAAAAGGGGATGGCAGCCATGTTTTTTCATTGACATTGGCTGGACAGCGCACGGCCATACGCCAATATCAACTCAATAAGACAACACATGAAAAAAAGTAAATTTATTACCATCGAGGGCATTGAAGGAACCGGAAAATCGACGGTCGTTCAATATATACGGGATCATTTGCAACGATCCGGTGAAAAAATTGTTTTAACACGGGAACCAGGCGGCACTGAAATTGCCGAGGCAATTCGCAAAGTAATTTTGCGGCATTATAAAGAGACAATGGCAGAGGATACCGAACTCTTGTTATATTTTGCGGGGCGCGCACAACATATTGCGAGCGTGATTCGTCCTGCTTTAGAGGCGGGCAAAACGGTGATCTCTGATCGATTTACCGATGCAAGTTTTGCGTATCAAGGGGCGGGGCGCGGTATTTCTGTGGAGCGATTGAAAGTTTTATCGCACTGGGTGTTAAAAGATTTAAAACCTGATTTAACGATTTTGCTCGATGTGCCTGTTGAAGTTGGTTTGGCGCGAGCAAAAGGGCGCGGCACATTAGATCGTATTGAGTCTGAAACAATAGAGTTTTTTGAACGCGTGAGACAGTGCTATCTTGACTTGGCAAAACAATTTCCCGAACAATATCGTATTGTCGATGCCAATCAACCGTTAGATGCGGTTAAACAGCAGGTGATAAGCATTATACAATGAATAGACAAATCCTCCCTTGGCAAACATCACAATGGGAACAATTACAGCAATGTAAAAACAACAACCGTCTGCCACATGCGCTTTTGTTGGTCGGTCCTGCCGGCGTTGGCAAAACAGATTTTGCAAAGGTATTTGCACAATCGTTATTGTGCGAAGGAAAAACTAATAAACCATGCGGCACTTGTCGTCACTGTTCTTTATTAAACGCAAACAATCATCCCGATTATTTTGATATCAAGCCTGACGAAACATCCCGTGTGATCAAGATTGATCAAATCCGTCAATTAATTGAGGCAGTTTCAAAAACAGCGCACGTGAGCGATGCTCAAATTGTTCTTGTAAATCCGGCTGATATGCTCAATCGTAATGCAGCCAATGCGTTATTAAAAACACTCGAAGAACCCGAAGGGAATGTTTATATTATCTTGGTCACCAACCGATTATCTGCATTGCCCGCCACTATTCGCAGTCGATGTCAACTAGTTAAATTTCCGCTGCCGAATGCGTCGTTAGCCGCTAAGTGGTTAACAGGGCAATTGCAAAATGTGACAGAAATCCCCTTACTATTGCGTTTGGCCTATGGCGCTCCCTTACATGTTATGCAATTTATGGAAGAAGATTTTTTGACGGTGCGCAAAAAATTATTTGATGTTTGGTATGCTTGGACAAAAGATCAAGCAACGTTTACGCAAGTGGTTAGCGCATGGAATAAGGTCGAGATCGCACAAACACTGGCGTTTTTTCAAAGTTGGGTGATCGATATCATACGGATCAACCAGTGCGATAAAATGCACGTGATAAATCAAGATATTATTGAACCTTTAGCAGAAATTAGTTTAAAAATCAGCTTGACTGAATTATATCGGCTATATGCCAAAATCATGGAAAGCATACGCTGGGTGCAATCGAGTGTTAATTTAAATAGTCAGTTGGTTATCGAGGATTTATTGATTACAAACTAGTGCGTCATTCCGGAATCGTCACGCCTTTGCGTGACGATTCCGGAATCCAGGGAATCGAAATATGTTGCTAAAGCATTCTCTGGATCCCGGATAAATCTGCTACGCAGATTTTCCGGGATGACATAAAAAAAGAGAATGACTATGCTTATTGATTCACATTGTCACCTAGATATGCTCGATTTGGCGCCTTATAACGATTCGCTGGATCGCGTGATTGAAGAAGCCAAACAAAATGATGTTGCCCATATATTATCGGCTGGCGTAACATTAAAAGATTTTCCTAACCTACTGGCTATCGCAAAGCAATATGACTGCGTTAGTTGTTCAGTGGGTTCGCATCCAACGGAACGAGCGCAAGTGCGCGCAACGGTTGAAGCGTTAGTGAATTTAGCAAAGCATGATGAAGTCGTTGCCATTGGCGAAA
>MGXQ01000029.1 GCA_001801405.1 Gammaproteobacteria bacterium RIFCSPHIGHO2_02_FULL_42_13
CTTCGGCAAGATCGCCGTTTTCTTCGAGCCAAATTTTGCGATCACCGGCGCGTTTTTTGGCAAGCAACATGTCCATCTTTTTCAACGTATCGTCGTTTTTACCAATAGTTAATTTCATTAACCGTCGCGTCGCCGGCGCCATGGTCGTTTCGCGTAATTGTTTGGGATTCATTTCGCCTAACCCTTTAAAACGCTGAATATTAACCTTGCCTGTTTTCTTTGATTTTTGAAGTCGCGCTAAAATGGTTTCTTTCTCATTTTCATCTAACGCATAAAAAACTTCTTGCCCCATATCAATTCGAAACAACGGCGGCATCGCTACATACACATGTCCTTCTTCAACAAGCGCACGAAAATGTTTTACAAACAAGGCACATAACAAGGTCGCAATATGCAATCCATCCGAATCCGCATCCGCCAAAATACACACCTTGCCATAACGCAACCCTTCTAAATTATCGGAGCCAGGATCCACGCCTAATGCAACCGTAATATCATGAATTTCTTGTGATTCTAGAACATTCGATGAATCCACTTCCCACGTATTCAAGATTTTTCCACGCAACGGCATAATCGCTTGAAACACGCGATCGCGCGCCTGCTTTGCAGACCCGCCGGCCGAATCACCTTCAACTAAAAATAATTCGCCTTGCATCGGATCTTCGCTGCGACAATCCGCTAATTTTCCCGGCAACGCTGGTCCTGCCGTTACTTTTTTTCGCTGAACGCGTCGCCCTGCTTGCAATCGCGCTTCAGCATTTTTAATCGCTAATTCCGCCAGCAATTCGCCTTGCTGCACATGCTGATTGAGCCATACTAAAAATGCATCTTTAATCATTGCCGACACAAATGTGCCTGCTTCATGCGAAGATAAACGCTCTTTGACCTGGCCTGAAAAATGTGGCTCTTGCCACTTCAACGATAAAACATAACTGCAGGATAACCACAAATCATCCGCCGTTAATTTTATACCGCGCTGCAACAGATGCCGATATTCGCTAAATTCTCGCATCGCCTCAAACAAACCGGTGCGCAATCCACTGACATGCGCGCCCCCTTGCACAGTTGGAATTAAATTAACATAACTTTCGGTCACCAAATTACCGCCTTCGGGCAACCATTCTAATGCACAATCAACAACAGACAACTCTTGCTTGCCGGTTAAAATAATCGGCGCTTCTGGCAAACACTCAGCACCTTCTAATTCATCTTTTAAATAATCACTTAAACCATCTTCGTAATACCATTCGAGTTTTTCATTATCTTGCTGATTGTCAAACGTCACGCGCAATCCTGAACATAATACCGCTTTGGCGCGTAACAAATGTTTCAATTTTGAAGCCGAAAACTTAATAGAATCAAAATAACTCGCATCCGGCCAAAAATGAACTTTTGTCCCGGTGGTACGCTTCCCTGTTTCACCAACCACCTTTAAGGTCGATGTGGGATCACCATGTGCAAATGACATCGCATAAATTTTTCCATTGCGCTGAATTTCAACTTCTAAACGATTCGACAACGCATTCACCACCGACACACCCACTCCATGTAAACCGCCGGCATATTGGTATTGTTTGTTTGAAAATTTTCCGCCAGCATGCAAGCGCGTTAAAATTAATTCAACACCGCTCATCTTTTCTTGTGGGTGTTTATCAACCGGCATGCCTCGCCCATCATCTTCGACTTCGAGCGAACCATCTTTATATAGAATCACCTTGATCTCAGTCGCATAGCCCGCCAACGCCTCATCTATGCTATTATCGATCACTTCTTGAGCAAGATGATTGGGCCGAGTCACATCGGTATACATGCCAGGCCGGCGCTTGACCGGATCCAATCCGCTTAAAACCTCGATGTCTGCTGCATTGTATGTTGTTGTCATATGCTTATAAGACTACCGCAAAAAGCAGCGAAAAAACAGGGGATTATTGGAACTCGCATTTGGAGGCTTTTCGTGAGTAAAAAATACACAAAAAAGTCGCGGTTTTTTTATCCATTTAATATTCTCTTAAGAATTATGCGCTATACTCTATTTTATAGAATAGTTTATTGGAGATTAAAAAATGCCGAAAAAACAACTCCCTTCCTGGTTGTTACGATTAATAGGAGCTGCTCGTCCATCGCAAGACGATGCAGAAACTTCCGACACAGCAGCAGGATCAGAATACAGCTCAAGCGAATCTATCGCATCCGCATCGCCCGATGATGCAATGAAATCACTCGCAACCACGCCCCGCTGGCGAAGGATGCTTTTTGGCCAACGCAGTGTAGGCGATAACTTAACGCCTGAAAAGATACTTAAGTTAGCTAAAGTACAAGATGAAAAGGTCGTTGCAGAAATTTTTGCAGACCGCGGCTTTTTTGGCGGACGCGACTATAAAAACGATTTACTTCACCACGCAGATTTTGTTTTACAATTTGCAAACAATAGCGCACAAGGAGTTTATGTTAGAAACGAACTAAGCAAACCACAAAATCACACGTTCAAAAACAATTTATATCAACGTCTAAAAGCAACACAAATACTAACGCTCCTTAGCAATTTAAAAAAAGAACAAGCAACTATTCAATCCTCAGCCATTAAGGACATAACAACCAATCCTAAGGTTTGGAACAAACTGGATGCCGCACAAAAACTGCAAGCGATGCACATCATTCGCGGGATAAATGCAGCATTGCTACCCCGTGACTGCGAAGGACAACAAATAGAAAACACACGTCTAGTGATTGCCAATCCGACATTACTCGGCTCGGGCAGCGAATTTAATACGCAAGCCGCCGATGAAATGCGGGAAACACTAGCAAATCAAGCTTATTTCAATCAAATTATAAACCCCCAAAGCTTTTGGCGAAAACTATTTGGCCGCGTTGATCGCGATCTTGTCACATTAAAAAAGCTTGGCATTATTATTACCCCCGCGCCCACCCCTCCCGCCGCTGTGATGGAAGATGAGGAAGATTTCGTAGAAGCCGCTGCACACCGCGATGCAGAGGATTTACCAGCACGATATGACCGTATTGCAGAATTATTAAAACAATGCGCGGAACGTGGAGAAACACCTAGACTGACACCAGCAGAGCTCGCCGTAAATATTCAGGAACAAGTTATTACATCAGCGACCGTAACGCCGCCGCTTCAAACTGAAAACAAAGGTCAACGCTATTATCATTTTCAGAGACAAATGCAACAAGGTCAGACATATCTCTTCTTGCATCCTGCAAGTGATACAGACAAAATTTTGCTTAATGGCTTCGCCAAAGGAACAGAACCTTTGTCAGATGCACTACAAAATGCCAAAACATTAACGGCTGGGCTACAAAACGCCACCGTGTTTATCCCTGTCGCAGAAACCGAACGAGGACATTGGACATTATTAAAATTACAAATGGGTCACGGCCAAGTCATCAAAGCGGACTGGCATGATCCGAAAACAAAAATGGGGCCGCCAACAAACACCGAAACACTAAGAATATTCCGAGAGGCATTTCCAAACATTGATGTCACGCAAACATATCACACAGATAAACAGCCGCTCACCGATACAACGCGATGCGGTTACTTCGTTACGGATATCATTACAGATGAAATTCAAAAAGACTTAAACCCAACGCAATCAAGACGGCCGTCAGCAGGGAAGCCAGATGCAGCAGCATCGGCGTTGCCAACGGCAGGTCTCTTCGCCACGCAAAAAACAGTAAAGGAACAAGGAGAACGACCAGCCCCTAACGCTGATAGACCGCGACCCGTTTCGCCGTAAGAAAATTTCTTTATAATTCTCCTATGTTGTTATTTGACTTACGTATTCACAGGAGCCGGTGCTTCTACAGAGCCTGCAGAAGATTCTAATAACGGTTTTGTTTCCCCTGTCTTTGCGCTACCTGATCTGCAATAACCAATCATTAATGCAGCCGCACAAGACAAAAAAAGTGCGACCGCGATCAATGTACCGATCTGTATATCTTTTGTTATCTGCTCTTCGGGTTGACAGAGTTTCTCGCTCATGCTTCTCTCAACACATGAAAAAAAAGAACTTTTTACATTGGACGCAAGTGACACACCTGATTCATCTGACCGCCATTCACAGGGATCACTGTCCGATGGTCCCGGCTCAGACTCATTGATCTCAAACGTACAAAGCCTAACGCAGTATCGCAGAAAATCCACCCCCGCAGTCACGTTACCACCACAGACCTCAACAATTCGACGCCAAAGTGCTGGATCTAATTTCAAATCATTAACTCTACATCCTTGCACTAAGGCCCCTTCTAGAGCACCCGACAAACAACTATATGCATCATTACCTGGCATAAACATTCTCCTCTTATTTTATGGTTATTTTTTTCGACACTAAACTCTTTTTAAGTTTTACATAAACCGGCAAACCGTTTTTATACGGCGGATAATCTTCGCCTTGAATGAGTGGCAAAATATAATTGCGGCAGGCTTTTGTAATACCAAAACCATCTTTCGTAATAAAATTCTTTGGCATAAATTTTTCGACATTGGCGACCTGAGATAATTTTACTTTGTCAATTTTCCAACTATATGTTTTTGTTTTCTTGCGCACAATGATCGGCATGATCGCATTTTCGCCTTTTAAGCCATACTCCACGGCCGCTTTGCCCAGCGCATACGCTTGATCAACATCCACTTTAGAAGCAATATGCCTTGCCGCACGCTGCAAATAATCACAAACGGCCCAATGATATTTGTAGCCTAATTTGTTTTTAACGAGATTCGCAATCACCGGCGCCACACCACCTAATTGTGCATGACCAAATGCATCTTTTAATCCGCTGTCCGATAAGAATTTGCCTTCTGTATCTTTCACGCCTTCCGACACCACAATCGTACAATAATCATATCGCTCTACACAAGATTTTACTTTTTCTAAAAATTTTGTTTCATCAAACACCACTTCAGGCAATAAAATAATATGCGGATCATCGCCCGCTTTTTCCGCCGCAACACCGGCGGCAGCCGCAATCCATCCTGCATGACGCCCCATCACTTCCATCACAAATACTTTGGTCGATGTTTTTGCCATTGATGCAATATCAAATCCCGCTTCGCGAATCGACACCGCAACATATTTTGCAACTGATCCAAATCCCGGGCAACTGTCGGTAAACGGCAAATCATTATCAATTGTTTTTGGAATGCCAATGCACGTTAATGGATAACCGCTTTTTTTGCTAAACTCGGCGATTTTATTCGCTGTATCCTGTGAATCTCCGCCACCGTTATAAAAGAAATAACCAATATTATATTTTTTAAAAACCCGAATAAGTTTTTCATACTCATCGCGATTTTCTTCAACGCTTTTCATTTTGTAACGGCAAGAGCCAAACGCACCACCGGGCGTATAGCGTAAAGCAGAAATGGCTTGCGCGGATTCTTTGCTCGTATCGATTAACTCTTCGTTGAGCGCGCCCACAATGCCATTTAAACCTGCATATACCTTACCAACTTTACGTTTATGTTTGCGCGCGGTTTCAATAACGCCGCACGCGGTTGCATTAATGACCGCGGTTACACCACCGGATTGTGCGTAAAAAATATTTTTGGACATGAATATCTCCTTTTAACACTGTCATCCCGCGGCTTGTGTATGAAATGATATTTTTAATCATAAAAAGCCTTAGATTGAAGCCGGCATTGTAGCATAAAATGCTGAATTCTCATCTATTCCATGTTATTCTATTAAAAACATCGACCGGAGGAAAATAAATGACCATTCAGACCTTTGACAAGCTGCCTAATTTTCATGTTATCGCACATCCCATTATTCAATATAAACTGGCGCTGCTGCGCGATGTCACTACCAACCGCAAGCTCTTCAAAGAACTCACCGAAGAAATTGCGCTTTTAATTGTATACGAAGCCATGCGCGATTTACCGACGGTCAATCGTTCTATTACAACACCACTGGAAACATTTGAAGGTCCCGATTTACAAAGCAATCATTTTTTAATCACACCTATTTTACGTGCCGGTCTTGGCATGGCCGATGGCATTTTAAAATTATTACCGATGGCGCGCGTGGGGCATATTGGATTTTACCGCGATGAAAAAACACTCGAAGCAAAAAATTACTATTTTAAATTACCGCCTGATGAACAAGCGGCATGCTGTTTTGTGTGCGATCCGATGTTAGCAACAGGCGGGACTGCATGCGCCACCATGACGAAACTAAAAGAATATGGTTTAAAAAACATTGTATTTGTTTGTCTTGTCGCTGCCCCCGAAGGCGTGAAAAAAACAATTAAAGCGCATCCGGATGTGCCAATTTTCGCAGCGAGTTTAGACCGACAACTCAACGAAAAAGGCTATATTTTACCAGGCTTAGGCGACGCCGGCGATCGTATATGGGCGGTCAAATAGTCTTGACATAATAATAAATCAGAAGATAATTGCAGAACGGGAGAAAACACAAATGAACAAAAAGTTTGTTTCATGGTTTATTGTTATTATCGCGATTGCTACCGCCCTGTTTTTTGTGAACATCATGGCGCGTAAACATAATGCGGCGTTTGAAAATAAAATCGCACAAACAAATTATCATCAAAAAATGATTTTGTTTTATAGCTATACATGTCCGCACTGCAAAACAGTTGAAGACTTCATTAACCAATATCATGTGGCGCAAAAAATTAATTTTGACTCCAAAGAAGTCTCGCAAAATCAACAGAACGTCGTAATTTTTTCGAACGTGGCGCAAAAATATTGCCATATTACCGCATCAAACTTAGTCGTCCCTTTATTCTGGACGGGCTCTAAATGTATCATTGGCGATCAACCGATCATCCATTATTTTAAAACAAAAATGGCGAAATAATTATGTTGAAAAAATTAATAGCGGGTATCAGTGCTTATTTTCTAACGATCGCATCAGCATACGCGATATGCCCCATTTGCACCATCGCCGTGGGTGCCGGCGTTGGACTTTCCCGATGGTTGGGCGTAGACGATACGATCAGCGGCATTTGGATTGGTGGGCTGACTATTTCCATGATTTGGTGGACCATTAATTGGCTCAACTCAAAAAATATCCGCTTTTTTGGCCGCAAACCGCTGATTTTCATTAGTTATTACATCTTGATTCTCATTCCGTTTTATTCGACCGATATTGTTGGTCATCCATTAAATACGTTATGGGGTTTTGATAAATTGCTTTTGGGTATCGTCATCGGCAGCATAACCTTTTTTGTTTTCGGCATGTGGTATTTTTACATGAAAAAGAAAAATAATGGGCATGCGCATTTTCCCTTTGAAAAAGTCGTGATGCCGATCGCGCCGTTAATTATTTTGACCATCCTCTTTTATTTTATTACACGAGTTTAAGCATGAAAAATCCCATTCAAGATTTGGAAACTTTTATTGAAAAAGCAGATCAATTAAAAAAACAAGATAAAATGGATTTGTCATCGGATCAAGATTTAACATTTGCCATCATGAATTTGGTTTCGATCGAAGAACATTTTATTTTTTCTGGCGCAAAAACCGGAAAAAATGAATACTACGATTTAGTCAACGACGTCAGAGACATGCGAAAAGCCTTGCTCAAAAAAATTATCAAAGAATACGAGGGTGAAGTGTGGTGTATTTCCAAACATTTACTCGCCGCCTGCATGCGTTTAATGGAAGTCGGCACCAAACAACTGGGGATGGATCGCAAAGAAGAAGCCTATGATTTTTTTAACAAAGCCTATCAGCTCTATTCACTATTTTGGGGAATCAATTTAGACCTTATCAAAACAAACGACCTGAAAAAAATCGACGAGGACGCTCTCAACAAACACGATAAAAAGCCTAAAAAAGACGGATTAATGGGCAAACTCGGCGTTCTGGTTCAGAAAGTTATTGATTGCTGTATTGAGTGATGCCATAGAAAAGAGAAATTTATGAATATTTTATTGATTTACCCCAACACACAAGAACATGGGGATATTCCGATTTCGCTTACCATTTTAACCGCAGTACTAAAAAAAGCTCACCATATCGTCCATGTTTTTGACTGCTCACTGTATACCCCTGAAACAGATTTACATAGTATTAAAGAAAGCTTTGGTATGTTTAAAGCAGCACCCCAAGCACCCATTTCCCCTCCACCGCGTCACAACCTCGATAACTTAGCGGCAGACTTGGTCAACATGATCAAAGACAATAACATTCATCTTGTTGGGATAACCGCCACGTCAGGAACATATCCTTTAGGACTACAATGCAGTCGGTACATTAAAAATAAACTGCCAGAAATAAAAGTAATTTTTGGCGGCATTCACCCCACCATCTGTCCTGAAGAAGTCATTAAAGAAAAATCCGTCGATATGATTTGTATCGGCGAAGGCGAAGATGCGCTAGTAGAACTGTGCAACGCACAAGATAAAAATGAACCCAATCAAAATATTCAAAATCTATGGATCAAAGAGAACGAGAACACTATTCATAGAAACCCACTTCGCCCTTTTAAAGATTTAGATACATTACCCACTCAAGATTTCAGCGGATTTCATGAGTATGACTTTTATCGTCCGCTTGACGGCAAAATATACAAAATGTTAAACACGGAGATAAGTCGTGGATGCGTTTTTCTATGCCATTACTGTTCAAATGCACATTTAAGAGAAGTCTTCACAGAGTGCGGCACTTATCATCGTCGAAAATCTCCGGAACTCGCCATCAAACATCTTAAAACACTAACAGAAAAATATGATTTTGATGCAATTCGATTTTGGGATGAAGACTTTACTGCCTTTCCCGCATCTTATTTAAAAAAATTATCTGAATTATACAAAAAAGAAATTGGCCTTCCTTTTGTTGTGTACGCAGGAACAAGGACTGTCACCGAAGAAAAAATCCAATATCTTAAAGAAATGGGCTGCATAACGCTAGCCATGGCCATTGAAAGTGGTAACTATTGGATAAGAAAATATATCTTAAATAGAGATATTACCGATGAAGATATTATCCAAAAATACAAAATAGTGAAAAAAAGCGGTATACGCGTTTCCGCTTACAACATGATTGGCCTTCCGTTTGAAACAAGAAAAATGGTATTTGATACCATTGCATTAAACCGAAAAGTACAAGCATCAACCTCCTCTGTCGCGGCCTATCAACCTTATCCTAAAACAAGATTAGCAAATATCGCAATGGAATTCGGCATGCTGAACAAAACACCCGCTTATAATTCTGTGCGAACTGATTTAAATTCACCCCACATGACTACAGAAGAAATTGAAGGACTCGTTAGAACTTTTTCTCTTTACACCAAGCTCCCAAGAAAATTTTTTCCCATTTTAGAAAAATGCGAGCGAGATGCGGAATTTGCGAAAAAAACTTTCCCAAAATTAATAACGCAAATTCCGGAGAAGCTTTGTCAAGACTAAAACTTTTAACAACTCGGCCGCAAGCGGCCGAGATTGTTTCCTTAATTGATTTCGCCTGCGCGGCAAAGCCGCGCGAACGGCGACCAGAGGGGAGCATTGCATTGCTCCCCTCTGGACTCCCCAGCGCCCTTGTCTCCGCCGCAAGCAGCGGAGATTTCTTACTTTTAATATCATGTTTAATGTTCGGGCGAAAATATGGCGCAAATGTAAGCCATATCTTACTGTATGTAATCCGCGCAGCTCTGAGCTGCCGGAAGGCAGGCGCAGCAAGTGTTTTATCATATCTGTTCTGCCCAGCTCTGAGCTGCAGCCAAACGCTTATCCGGAACTTGCGTTAATAATTTTATTTCCAACCACTGCAATGCAATAATCGCCGTCATGTTCGTCACCGACCCATCGTGCAATAACTGAAACGCTTCTTCGACATCCAACACATGCACCAGAATATTTTCAGCCTCATTTTTTATGCCATAAATGCCGCCAACATTTGTCGCATCGATACGGCCACAAAATAAGGCCACGGTTTCTGTGCAAGCACCCGGGCTCGCATAAAAATTACAAATGGGTGTTAATTCCAACAGATCTAATCCGGCTTCTTCTTTGGATTCGCGCGCCGCCAATTGCTCAGGTGTTTCATGAGGTTCTAAAATTCCTGCCACCACCTCAAGCAACCAAGGGCTTTTTTTATCTTGCATCGCGCCAATACGAAATTGCTCAATCAAAATTACTTTTCTTAAAATCGGATCGTAAGGCAAAACAGCCGCGGCATGTCCGCGCTCAAAAAGCTCACGATTCACCACCGGCCCCCAACCGCCTTCAAATAAGCGATAACGCATCTGATAACTATCGATTTTAAAATATCCATGATATTTGTTTTCTTTGGCTATAATCTCAACATCGTCCTTCGTCATGCGGCGAATCATGGCAACCCCTCGCGTGTACAGCTCTGAGCTGCGGAAACTCAGTCACAGCGCGGCTTTCAGCAGCTCAGAGCTAATTGATACGGTAAATGATTAATGATACGCTGTTATATACGTTAATCAAAAGGATTATTAAGATGAGAAAATTATTACTGTTCACCTTGATATTGATGTTACCAATGTCTCAGGCCTTTTCGCTTTTTTTGTGCAATAATGATGATAACTACGTCCGTTTAGGCGATACGATACATGAAGTGAAAACTCTTTGCGGCGAACCGATTGCGAAAACGCTCCGAACCATCAAAACACATGACAATGAAAAAATCGCGCAGTGGATCTATAACGATCCCAACACAAATAAAGAATCGCTCGCCGTCACCTTTGTAAACGACAAAGCCATTCACATACAAGTCGATGGCGAAAACGTTAAACAAACGACGCAGTGCAACACAAGCACTCCCTTTAACTTAGGCGACAACCAAGATTTACTTTACAAACTTTGTAAAGAACCCACATTAAAAAAAATAGGCAATCATGCAGCACCCGGACCCAAACAAGAACAAACCGTATTAACCTATCCCAATGGCGATACAGGCACAAGCCAATTAATTTTTATGGATGATAAATTAGTTGCAATAGAATAAATGAAAAAAATATTACTATTAACATTAATACTGATCACTCCAGTCGCTTATGCGGCTTCTTATTTTTTCTGCAACAAAACAAATCAGTATGTAAGCCTTGGCAATTCACTCGAACAAGTACAAACCAATTGCGGCACACCAGTAACCACAACAACAAAAATAATCCCCAATCAAAAAACACAAAAAGCAGAACAATGGACCTATAATTACAAGCCTAATTCTGTACCCGCCGAACCGCAAAAAAATGCCCTGATCGTCACTTTTATCGACAATAAAGCGACGAACATAGCAAGATCAGGACAAACGCCCCCCTGCCGCCCCGACGTTCAATTGAAAAAAGGTGACAGCCCAAATTTATTGTATCAATTTTGCAAACAACCCAGTATTAAAAAAACGATCACACAACCTGACGGTTCCGATCAAACACAAACGATCATCACATACCCAAACGGACAAAATGCGACGATCCAATTGACGTTTATTGATGGGAAGTTAACAGGAATTGAGTAGGTAGGTTGGGCCGTAAGGCCCAGCAAATTATTCCTGTTGGGCTTCGCTACATTTTATTTGGCCCAACCTGCCGTGCTTTTTCCCCAACAACACATCGCGCAATAGTCGCACCACCACCAGAACAAACACTTGCGCCAACAACCCCAGCGAGTGCAGAAAGCGCAACAAATTCTGTTGTTGTGAGAGATGCAACAAAAGCGGTCAAACCCAAAATTGATAAAGCAAGCGCCCCGGGAGGTGTAACCAATAAAAGTATGCCTATCGCTCCGCCCACAACAGCCCCCGCCGCACCCCCAATTCCAGCACAAATACCAATATCTTTAAAAAAACCAGGCATATTTTGCTTATACTCTACAACAGTATGTAGCTCAGCTTTTAATGTTGATATCGGCGCCAATGACGAAGGCTGTGGTGCTGCAGGAGCAACAGGAGCAGGAGCAGGAGCAGGAGCACCACCAGCAGGAGCAACAGCAGCAGGAGCGACAAAAACCTGTGGTTTTCCATACGACTCTTCTGGACGAATCAATATTTGCACATCCTTGTTTGGTTCACCTGCATAGGAGCTTGGGAGGTATGTCAACCCATGAACCGCTTGCGTAACAATCTCTTCGGTTGACCGCGAAAGAGGATCCAAGCCCGTAATCACGTGTACAGCTGGATCATTCGCATCATGTGATAAAATATCTAAAGACCCCTCAGGCGACACTGGCCGACCTGTTTGTGTCATTAAAAGCATATAGCCCACCATACGATCGCGCTCTTCATCACTAAGCTGGCGAGAACCCGTTATATCATAGGGCCAGTCCAGCACCCAATCAGGTAGTGTATGCCCTGCCAACATGAGTGCATTGAATACCGTGAATACACCACAAGAATTATCGCCAGGTTGTGTAATCGGCTGATAAATCTTTTGCTTTGTCGAAAAATGAAACCATAAACACTCAGTGACATTACTATTCAATGCGTTAACCAACCTTGTCAATAAATATTCCCTTATCTCCCTAGCACCAGAAGAACGCGCAACGTTCACCGAGTCAACCATTGAAATTGAAATTTCTTGATCGGATACCTTTTCAAAAACCAATAAAACATAATGACCTATCCCTAAAGAAATAGGCTGAAAAACTTTTTTTAATTCTGGGTCTATGCTGAATTTTTCAACCACACTATCTGGATTGCTTTTCGATCCGGCCAAAAGTTCTTGTACTAATAGTCCTGATGTAGGAATCTGACCGGGATGAAATGTTAACCATTTTAGTCGAGTATATGTGTCGCCTGAAGAAAATAATCCTCGCAAAATGGCTTTTTCTTTAATCTCTTCTTCTCTCAATCTGATCAGATTATAACTAAAATCTCGATTCGAAAACCAAACAACTCGATCACCTTCTCGCGGATTCTCGGGAATTAAAAAAACATAGTCACCCTTCTCGGGATGATTTTGTATGTTAACAACCACGCGTTTCATGCTATTAAAGGCTCCAATTTATACCCTCTAATAGAAGTATAGCGCAGAAAGCTTAAGGAAAACTTAAGAACCCAAGGCATGCTCAAAAAAATGTAAAAAAAACCGCCTAAAGGCAGGCTTTTACATTTTGGCGCTCCCTAGGGGACTCGAACCCCTGTTCCCGCCGTGAGAGGGCGACGTCCTAGACCACTAGACGAAGGGAGCATATTCATATTTAAGTGGAATAAACCTAACTAGTGATGCTATTATATCCAACAAAAAATGGATCACAAGGAATGAATAAGAATAACGCAACGGAATAAACGCAGGACAATCATGAGCAAAATACAGCCAATTCGGAAAATAATCCCCTATCAGGCGCACCATATTGCGAGCAAAAATATTCCACCGAATGCGATTTCCGTTATTCAGCATCTAAAAGCAGCCGGTTTTGAAGCCTATTTGGTTGGGGGCTGTGTGCGTGATTTATTGGTTCACCAAATACCTAAAGATTTTGACGTTGCGACCAATGCATTGCCAAACCAGGTCAGACAACTCTTTCGTCGTTGCCGCTTAATCGGACGACGCTTCCGCTTGGCACATGTTTATTTTGGACGAGAGATCATTGAAGTCGCCACGTTTCGCGCGAGTCACGAAGGCGCATCCGAAGACAAAGGGCATACCAAAAACGGCGTCATCGTGCGCGATAATGTTTACGGCACCATCGAAGAAGATGCGATGCGACGCGATTTTACATTA
>MGXQ01000030.1 GCA_001801405.1 Gammaproteobacteria bacterium RIFCSPHIGHO2_02_FULL_42_13
CCTTTAATGCCGCCTTCAATGGACTGATCGGGACTGGTCGTGCCAAATTGTGTCTGATTGCTAATCCATCGCAGCACTTGATCCGGAATAATATGTGTCAGCGCAAAACAGCGATTCACAATACCAATCACTAAAGTTATATATACTGCAAATACCATCAGATATTTAAATAATTTCGCGGCATTTGAGCCATCGCTAAGAATATAGCTCATCGCTCCTCCAAACAATAGATTCAAATATGTCAGCGATATGCGCATTAACAATATGCCGCATACAAATCCAAACAAGATAAAGCTCGGTCGCAAAAACACATTCACTAATAATTGCACCGCCGGTTCTGCGCGACCATACACTTCATGTCCTTCGGGATGAGTAATACCCAGCGCCACCAGTGGCGCAGCTAACATCGTTTCTACCACCGCAAACAACCATCCGATAGCAGCAAACAAAAAGATGATAAACGGAATCAATGGAATATAGACCGCCATGGTAATCCCAAATCCAAAAACCGCGCCAAATAAAGCAAGAAGTGGCAAAAGAAGCCAAGTAGTAGCTGTTTGAATGACTAAAGCGACCGAACTCACACCGCTCATAACACCAAAAGCAGCGGCAACCAGTGCCGCAACTAGTGACACGCCCCATAATCTGACCGTAGAAGTAATAATATTATCTCCCACCTCGTGAATAGTGATCAATGGATCATGGGTTAAATAAATCGGATTGATGCTGTCCTCAGAAGCATATAAATTCTTAAAATTCGGCGCAAGTATGTTTACAATCGCGCTCCACACGCCCGTCGCCTTGAAAGACTTATCTGCAGCAGAATATGTACTAGCACTTGGCACCACACTCCCAGAACCCAATTGATTATTTGCATCTGAATCAAAACTTGTTAACAATGGATCGCTCACTGAGGGGCCATTATCAACCTGCTTATAGGTTTCACCCGACCAAAATTTTAAACTATTATCGAATGTTTTATAGGTATTACCGCCACCGCTAGAGGCGACAATTTTAAAGTAAAATTGACCCGCGCTCATCCAGCCTTGCGTCTCTGCTTTTTCCTTCCAACCCGTCAAGTCTGAAGAATTGCTTATATTACTTAGTGCGCCTTCCAACTGATAGGCCAAATCCACCAAGGGATTCGTTCCAGGCTGAACACCATGCACAAGATAATTATACGTTATGTTATTTAATGAGTTAACTGCCGTCTGCATTTGTGCCATTAAAATAGGAATCTGTTGATTAATTCCGTCGGTGGGCGTAGTCGTCCACGTACCACTCGGCACTAACAAACTACCACAAGTATAATTCTGTGTATCGCCCCAATCTGTCATAGGAATAAACGCATACGTATATGCATGCTGATCCTCATACGTGTAAGCGCTCATCTTACCGTTCCCAAAAAGTTCCTGCAGCGTTGGATTAGGAGAAGCGATATCAAAAACATAAGGGATAAGTGGTTGTTCGGGCAAGGCGCCGCCATGCGCTGTTTGATATTGCTGATACATACAAAAGATGCCTTTCCAAACATCTTCAATTTTCATCGCATCCTCTAGCGTATCGGTGTGTTGAATAGAAGTCCCGCTGCCAGAACTACCTAAATCAAATGCGGGCACAACAGCATTCCACAAGCTATCCGCCGCCCCCACTCCTTGCGTAATCACCCACATCATAAAAATTTGAATACTCGAATACCCCTGCACCACGGGAATCAACAAGGCAAACCCAGCAACCGATCGAATCGGCACCCACATCGAATCGAATTTCTTGCCTAAAAACTCGCCTTGATGCGCCGTATTGATGATCGCAAGCATCGTTGTATATAAAATAATAATCGCACCCAATACCAAAACCGCATGATTGAACGAGGTAAACATCGTACTTAAAATACTGGTCGATTTAACAACTTGCGGAAGTGCATCTGTAAAACGTCCAAATAACGCACTGACAAATTGAAGCGAAATATCAGTGGCAGGTGCCGTAAAAAATTTAACATTCACATCCGTATCAGCAAAAACAAATGGGCAATAAAACAATACACTAAAAATCAATAAAAACTTCACGTAGAAATTTTGCATTATTCTTTTCATCATGAATTGTCCTCTACCTTGCCCGACCACCATTCGGAAAATGAACATCCTAACTTGCGATGTTTAATTTGAAATAACCAAAAATGCATTTGAAACGCTTTCACCAAAAATAAAAAAAACAATAAAATGGTTACAACCAATGAAAAAACATCGGCATGAAAAAAGAGATAAATAGCATATAATACCGCCACCGCCACCACGCTCATGTAAAAAGTAAAGGATCTTTTCAAGAACTGAACTTTACGCTCCACATCTGTCTCTGTCATCCCCAAACGCTCGAGCGCATGCTCAAAACTTTCTCGCGTTTTTTCATCCTCACGCAAACGATGAACCATGAACACAGGTTTCAACATACGAACAAGAGATGCAGTATTATCTTTAAAAAAAGTCCAGCTCGCCCAACCTTTGACATTGATTGCCGGCTTGATTAACTGATTACTAACGCTCTTAAATATGCCCATTTTTTAAACAATACCTTTATCAAACAAACCGATCTTGCCCAAAAGACGCACGACAGCAATATCACTGACGCCCTTTTGCCCTCACTTACATATTATAGCAATCATTTTGCTATACTTATTAAAAATTCAAGATTATTATTTAGTAAATACTATACAGTGTGGGAATCCGTAATGCCAGATTTAAGTACAAAATCAGCACATGAATTTTGGAAAAACTATGAAGATAAAATGATTTATCGCGTCATCTCCTTCATGGAAAGCGTTGAAAACTGGACATTAGATGGACAAGCTGAACTCGAAAACGCACTGAATGAACTTGGCCAAAACTTAGAAGGCATCACAAAATTCGAATTAGCCAATGAGCAGCATTACGTTAAAATCGGCTGTCATCTTAAAATGAGCCGTGTTTTGCGAATTTTACAGGCCATCGATTCAATTTATCCTGGATCGGCATCGCGTGTACTCATGCATGCAGAAGAACAATCACAAAACCAAGCCGCACAATTATTCTTACGTCGCAATATTGTGTTTGAAAGACTTCGTCTACTCTCGCGCGTATTTTCAAAAGAACGATTTGAACTAGTCGCAAAGGCAATGGAAAATGAAAACACGACTCTCTAAATTAATTCTCATCATGGGATGCGCATTACTCGCTAATACAGCGCTCGCGAGCGGCAGCTCATCGGTTACTTATCCCCAATCACAAGATACGATTCAACAGAATCAAAACTTAGCCAAAGCACAACAAGCAATCGATCAAAGTCAAGTCGATACGAACAAGTTGCAACAACAGCTACAACAAAAGTTGCAACCCACACGAGCAGGCGATACAGCAACACAACCGCCATCGACAACAACACCCGCGGCAGCGACAACACAAAAAACAACACCCACTCCTTCAACAAGCACGACACAAACCTGCGATTGTTACACGACAACAGACCCCTATAATTATTCAGGAAACTTCTTATATGACAACAGCGGCAAACGCGTCTCGCGCGTTTACCCCAGCTGCCAATGTAATCCACAAGCACAAAACACAGTCCCAACGGTTACATCCACTAGCATAATTGATTCACAAACACGACAAAACACACAGACATCGACATCGCCCGTCGTAATGCCAAACAGTAATTCACAAACCGGTAATCAACAAGGTTCATCCGGCAGCGGATGGAACATTCAATATTAGTTAGGAGCATTAATATATGTTTAAATCTAAATTATTAAAAACAATAAGTATTGCTATCTTGACCGCCAGTTCAACTTTTATGGTTGCATCGACTTATGCAGAAGGATGTAGCGCCGTTGACTTCCAAGGATGCGTTGATCAAGTTTTGAAACCATTAGATAAAATTCAAAAAACCTTAACAACGAATGGCTCCTTGTATGAATTACTACAAAATAACTTCACATCAACCAATAGTAAACTTGACACATCAAACACATCGCTCACTGCGATTAAAGGGCTGCTCACATTTTCAGATACAAAACCATCGGCATTAATTCAAATTTACGATCAATTAAATCAAATTTATCAAGCATTGGTCGCCACCACCGCATCAACTAATTTAGCCTCGTCAACAGGTTATTATAGGGACTACTTAGATGATACCGCTGGAGCACCTGGAACCAAAGACGCCAACGGCAACATCATCATTCCGCCCGGTAATCCGTATTTACTTGATACCGATCTCACCACACCCATAGCAACAGGCATTGAAGTACAGGCAATGAGTGCGCGTAACCAGCTGACCGAAGAGCTTTATAATTACATAGCCTATGGGCAATTTAAAGACTCTCAATCTATTAAAACAGCCATTTTTAAGGATACGAATAACCTGCCGGATTTAACCGCAAATTATATAAATTTAATTAACGCTGAATCACCGGTGTACGGACCACTCAGTGACTCTCAAGCAAAAACAGCAACACCGCCCGCTTCGGCAAAAGATTTACTGGGCACACAAATATATGCGCATGGAAAGAATGCAACAACCATTGATTCTAATTTAGATAATCGCTTACAAGCCTATATCAAAAATCTTTCCGCATCAGGGTTTGCATTGCCGGCGGTAAATACGGCAAAACCGACATCCCAACAAGCACAATACATAGTGTTACAACGAACGCTATCAGCCATTCAATCAGTTGCTGATTACAATATTGCAGAAGCATACGCAGAGCGTCTACCGGAAAAATCCAGCGATTCACCGAACCCATCCAGTGCAACGTCATTACTGCAATTTATGGATACACATAACCCTGGCAGTAAAGCATTTTGGGATTCATTCTTTGGAAACAATACCAATCTCTTTACGCGCGTACATATGATGCTTGTCTCTTTCTTTGGCATTAATTATAATTTATATAAAATTTCGCAAGAATTAGAACAAATAAAATTAGAATTAGCTGGCATCATGACACAAAATACGATCACCCTGTCAACAAATGTGATACAGCCTATCTCATTATCGGCGCAACCGACAATAAACAGACCGACGCCGACACCCAATCCAAATCAATAAATAAAATGCGAATTTCCCCGCGGCTTGCCGCCGCGTGGGACTTTTCGCTTGTGGGTGCTCAGGAACGCTCCCCTTGAGTTATTCTATATTTTGCACCTGCTCTCGCATCTGCTCGATCAACACTTTCAACTCGACCGCCGCGTGTGAAGTAAGTTCATGACAGGATTTGGAGCCCAGCGTATTCACTTCACGGTTTAATTCTTGCATCAAAAAATCCAACCGGCGACCCATAATTTCATCGTCAGATAACACACGCGTTACTTCTGTCACATGCGTCTGAATACGATTAATTTCTTCGGCCACATCCAGACGCTGCGCTAACATCACCATCTCTTGTTCCAAACGCTCAGGATCGACGCTCACTTTCATTTCTTCAAAACGACCCAGAATCATGTCGCGATGTTTTTTGATAATCGCCGGCATTTCTTGTTCGACTTGCGTCACTTGTTGTGAAACCGATATCAATCGGCTCTCAATATATTCTTTTAATTGAGTTCCCTCTCTATTTCTTGTTGAATTGAACTGCTCAAGCGCTTGTTCAAACAATTGTATCGCATATTCATGTAATTTCTTTTTATCCATTTCCAGTGCTTCCACAACGCCCGGCCAACGCAAAATATCCGACACGGATGGTTGTGCGGCTTGCGTAAAAACCGTTTGAACCGATTGTGTCATTGCTAATAATTCATTCATCACATCGACATTCACCTGCATCGCCGCATTGGCTGTAATAGGCGCTTGATAGCACGCTGTACATTCCACTCGACCACGCGATATTTGCTGTTTGATTTTTTCACGCAACACCGGTTCCAATTCGTGAAAAACCTCCGGCAAACGAAAATGCACATCCAAATACCGACCATTGACCGCTTTGATTTCCCAAACGACCGTACCCAATTCACCCTCGTTTTGCGTCCTTGCAAACGCCGTCATACTCTTCACCATCGCTTCACCTCTTTTGTTTCTCAGCTCTGAGCTGCTACAATGCAGTCACAGCCTGTCTTATAGCAGCTCAGAGCTGCATGCAAAAAAACATTGATTAATGCATTGTTTTGTACAAGAATAACTCCCCCTATTCATTGCTTTCGGAGGTTCACATCATGCGATCCAATCAACGCAACAATAATCAATTGCGTGATATTAAAATAACGCGACACTATACCAAATATGCAGAAGGTTCGGTACTGATTGAATATGGCAATACGAAAGTAATTTGCACCGCCAGTATCATCATTGGCGTTCCCCGGTTTTTACGCGATAAAAAGCAAGGTTGGCTGACAGCTGAATACGGTATGTTACCCCGCTCAACAAATGAGCGCATGAATCGCGAAGCCGCTCACGGCAAACAATCAGGCCGCACATTAGAAATACAGCGACTGATTGGTCGATCGCTGCGCGCTGCTGTAAATTTAAAAAAATTGGGTGAGAATACGATCAATATCGACTGCGACGTCATTCAAGCTGATGGCGGCACGCGCACTGCATCGATTACTGGCGGATGCATTGCCCTTGCCGACTCTATTCGATACGGCTATGAACAAGGCTTGTTTACTGATCACGCCTTACAACATTTGGTTGCATCTGTTTCTGTTGGCATAGTCAATGGTGAAGCGGTGTTAGATTTAGATTATGCTGAAGATTCCAGCGCAGACACCGACATGAATGTTGTCATGACCGATGAAAATAAATTTATTGAAATTCAAGGCACCGCAGAAAAAAATGCCTTTAGCGCAGATGAATATCAATCAATGATGACCCTTGCACAAAATGGCATAAAAGAAATTATGGAAAAACAAAAGGCGGCGTTAGAGCTTTGATTTTTACCAGCTTGTTCACAGAAAACACAGTGACAAACCAAAAATAATAGCATACAATTTCTGTCTCCCTTAATTCTATCTCTACCAAAAAAATCCAATTCTTTTTTTCATTTCACAAGGATAATGCTATGTCTCTTGCTATCGTGCACAGCCGTGCGCAATACGGCATGCACGCGCCAGCCGTTACCATCGAAGCACATTTGTCTGGTGGACTACCGCGTTTTAATATTGTTGGATTAGCGGAAACTGCCGTCAAAGAAAGTCAAGAACGCGTTCGTAGCGCATTATTAAACACGCATTTTGATTTTCCCGATGGACGCATCACCATTAATTTAGCGCCCGCTAACTTACCAAAAGAAGGAACACGATTTGATTTACCCATTGCACTAGGCATTTTAGCGGCCTCCCAGCAAATTCCAAAAAATCTTTTATCAGATTATGAATTTGCGGGGGAACTGGCATTGTCTGGTGATTTACGTCCCGTTTCTGGCATCTTGCCCTTTGCGCTCGAAACTAAAAACGCTAATCGCCAACTCATCATTCCCTTACAAAATGCTAACGAAGCCGCGCTTATTAAAGAGTTAGCCGTTTTTCCTGCAAGACATATTTGCAACGTATGTGCGCATATCTGTAATAAAAAATTAATCGCTCAACATCCCGTTCAACAAATTTCAAATAATGAATATC
>MGXQ01000031.1 GCA_001801405.1 Gammaproteobacteria bacterium RIFCSPHIGHO2_02_FULL_42_13
GGGTTTCTAAAGGGGAGAGGCGAATCTCCCCTTTAGTCGCCGTTTGCGCGAATTTACTTCGCGCAGGCGATCAATAAAAGAAATAAAAATCCCCCGTCCGCTTGCGGCGGGGATTTTTATTTATAACAACATTTTTTATATTTTTTCCCGCTGCCACAAGGACAGGGATCGTTGCGGCCGACTTTGGCGGTTTCGCGTCGGATGGGATCGTGCGAGGTTGTGGTTTCTTTACCATCGACATAATACCAATGACCATGTTCATGATGGAATTCGCTAGCTTCATGTAACATTTGTTCTTGATCGTTCGCCCTAAACCGTGCGATAAATTCTACAAAGCCAATCTTTGGATTGGTTTTATCTATTTCGCTTTTGACGATTGTTAATCCGAGCCATTTGGATTGTGTTGCCCATTGTCGTGAACCCGGTAAATCAAAATCGGCCGCCGCTTTTCCTCTCATCGTGCGCACAATATAATCCATATTGGCTTGTGTGTAAGCGGTATAACGCGAACGCATTAATTGTTCGGGCGTTTCCGGTATTTTTTTGAGTTCGATAAAAGGTTGGCAGCAATCTGCGTAATTTTTTTTGGATCCGCATGGGCAGGTGGTCATCGTGTATATTCCTTTTATATAAATAATTCCAAACAATCATTTAAAAACCGTTGGCCTAATAGTGTGGGCTGTAATCGATTATGGTCTATCTTAATAAATTCACGATTTTTAGCAATCTCTAATAAAGTATTTATGTCACTGATTGCCATACCGGTGCGCTCGCTGAATAAATTTAGTGGTACACCGTTAGTTAGCCGTAAGGCATTCATCATAAATTCTAAGGGTAAATTTTGTGGCGAATAACTTTTTTCGACAAATTGATGCTCAAAATAGTGATCAAGATTTTTGGTCTTTTCATATCGCGTGATTTTGCTCGTTGCATCCGTTGTTTTGCCGTGCGCGCCAGCGCCGATGCCTAAATAATCGCCGAATTGCCAGTAATTCATATTATGCCGACAAGCGTAGCCTGGTAGACAATAAGCAGATGTTTCGTAGTGTTCATAACCAGATAACAGTTGTTCACCGGCCTCTTGTATTTCCCATAAGATCTCTTCAGCAGGACAGGCGGGTGGATGCAAAGCGAACGGGGTGTTGGGTTCCAATGTTAACTGGTACCAGGACAGATGTTCCGGACTAAATTGTAATGCCGTGCGTAAATCATATTGCGCATCTTCAATGGCTTGATTGGGCAAGCCGTGCATTAAATCAATGTTAATGTTTTTGAATCCTGCAAGTCTCGCCAGCTCAATCGCTCGTTTCGCTTCATCAGCATGATGAATTCTGCCGAGTGCTTTTAACTTTTCATTTTGAAAACTTTGAACGCCAATTGACAAACGATTAATGCCTGTGCGATAAAAATCACTAAACTTTTGTTGTTCGGCTGTGCCCGGATTTGCTTCTATTGTGATTTCGATATTGGACTTGAATGAAATTATTTTTTCGATTTCATTTAATAATAAATCAATGCTGTGTGCCGACAATAAGCTTGGCGTGCCGCCGCCAATAAAAATACTGGTTAATGGTCGATCTTGCACATAGTGTAAATCGTTTCTTAAATCTTCTAATAATGTCTCTATATAGTATTTTTCTGGAATTTGTTTTGTTTCTGTTGAATAAAAATCACAGTAAGGACATTTGCGTGCGCAGAAAGGGATGTGAATATAAAGTGAAAGAGGGAGAGCATGCATATATTATAATTGAATTTTTCTTCGATGCCAAATAATAGGCGCCGCGCCGACAAGCTCGACATTATATAAAACGGGTTCGGCGACGGTTGTGTTTGGATTGATGCAGCTTAATGTGAATGTGTTTTGTCGGGGGCCCTTTTTAACTTTACGCAATAACAATTGCCCATCAGTTGTTTGCACAATGCAATCGGTGTTAATTAATTTTGAGAAATATTGTTTTGCAAGTTTGGCACCGGCGACGTAATCGCCAATAGCATAATAAGGCGACATTCCATCATCTTCAACGATTAAATCGACCGTGTTGCGATGATGATGTCGAAATAACTGTAATTCTTCAATAATTTCTTCTTCTTCATTATGGTCGGAAGAAGGGTTGATTTCTAATGTGGTATCGAATTTTTCAAGAATGCGTGGTCCATGTCCTAGGCCGTACATGAGCCACTCGTAAGAGCATAACACTCCTTCCTGAGCAGAAATTTTTAAAAATCTATTTGCACCTTTTTTGCTCAGCCCATGGGCGCGAGCGGTTTCCCAGCCCTTTAATGTGCTAACATTGATGCCATATTTAGCTGCAACATCAACTCGTTCGAGGTTGGTTAATTTACGCAGACGTTTGAGCCGCGCGGCCTTTGCCTCCGGTGTTGATCGAGCATCCGTGATATCTTGTGATTGCACTGCCATCTTGGCTCCTTTTCCTTAAATTCGCATAGTAGCAACGTATTTTAATACGAATCGGCAATATCTTACAACAACTTGAGAGATAATTAATACATTTCGTATTAAAAATCGGATTATACTGGCTCACAGCCCATTTGGATTATTTTTGTTAAACGTTATGTCGAGAGAATGGTTTTCTCTATGCAACATATATGTAATTTACCATATTTATACGCATCCGCAAAAGCCATTGTCTTTACTATTACCGAGGAGATCTTATATGTTGATTCTAACACGTCGGAAAGGGGAGCGCGTCATTATTGGTGACAATATTGAAGTGACTGTTTTGACTATTTCGGGTAGCCAGGTGCGCGTTGGCGTGCAGGCGCCCAAACAAATCAGCGTGCATCGAGAAGAGGTTTATTACAAATTATTGAGCGCAAAAGGATTGATGTCGGAAAAGGATGAAAAAATTATTGTATAAATGATCTCGAAAAATTAGCCCATTTTAGAGTAGGGATTTATTACATGACAGAAGACACTGGTATGGTGGTCGAGTTTGGCCGCTACAAATATCTTATGTTTTCAAAAAGGGAAGTTGAATGTATCTATTATTTAATTCGCGGTCTTTCGGCGAAGCAAATCGGTCGGGTTTTAAATTTATCCTCACGGACAATTGAAACGCATGTGTACAATATTAAAAAGAAAATAGGTGGGCAAAAAAAATCGGACATTATTTCATGGGTATTAGATGATCCGGGGTTTTACCAGAAGATTGTTAAGTTGTTTAAGATTCGTGAGGAACGATAAAATATGATCGGAATTCGTTGACACTTGAACCGACCTACGATTAAATGTATATGAAATGGGCCCTTAGCTCAGTTGGTTAGAGCAGCGGACTTAAAGAGAAAACCTAAACTAAAGTGTATTTTAGCACGGTTATTTCTTATGGGTTGCTATAGAATAATGCGAAGATTTCCCCGCGGCTTGCTGCGAGGGACATGAGGGATCAATAAAATACTCCGTCCGCTTGCGGCGGGGATTTTTATAAAAATTGTTTTATAGTAGAATCTGTCAAAGTCGGTGAACGCTAATAATGTAAATTTAAGCTAATACCGAGCCAAGCTCTGTGAACTTAGAATTCAAGAGAAGGTGTAGAGACTGGATGGCAGACTCGTAAAGAGAAGGGACAGTCCAGACCACAAACCGAAAGGGTGACGAAAGTCATGGTTGGTAAGCATAATCCGTTGGTCCTAGGTTCAAGTCCTAGAGGGCCCACCAGCTCTTGTCATTCATCACAAACAAGGAACGTCCATATTTTGGTGCTTTTGGGTGAAAAATCTCTTCAAAATGCTCATGTACTATCGTGTACACTCCGCTTTCTCATCGATTCTTCACCCAAAATCATCCAAAATCTGAACGTTCTCCGTGTTTTAGGTTTTGCGGTGATATAGTTACGCCTACTCTTTTTTCTCTTCTGCCACTTCATCCAAAAAGCTCTGCACAAGCTCTGATCGGCTGGGATGACGTAATTTGCGCAATGCCTTTGCTTCGATTTGTCGAATACGTTCGCGCGTGACATCGAATTGTTTGCCAACTTCTTCTAAGGTATGGTCGGTGTTCATGTCGATGCCAAAACGCATGCGCAGCACTTTTGCTTCGCGCGGAGTGAGGGTTTCGAGCACTGTACGCAAGGCTTCTTTTAAGCCGGTTGATGTTGCGGCATCTAGTGGCGATTCAACGGTCGTATCTTGAATGAAATCACCGAGTTTCGCTTCTTCGTCATCATTAATCGGTGTATCCATCGAAATTGGATCGCGTGTGATGCGTAATACACGTTGTACGCGCTCAACGGGCATGTCCATAATTTTTGCTAGTTCTTCAGGTGTTGGTTCTTGGCCGGTTTCTTGCAATTTTTCGCGGACGATGCGCGTGATTTTATTAATTGTTTCGATCATATGTACGGGAATTCGGATCGTGCGTGCTTGATCTGCAATGGCGCGCGTAATCGCTTGTCGAATCCACCAGGTGGCATAGGTTGAAAATTTATAGCCGCGACGATATTCAAATTTATCGACCGCTTTCATTAAACCAATATTACCTTCTTGAATTAAATCCAAAAATTGCAAACCACGATTGGTATATTTTTTTGCGATTGAAATGACTAAACGCAAGTTAGCTTCAACCATCTCTTTTTTGGCGCGTCGTGCACGTGATTCGCCGATGGACATGCGCCGATTAATTTCTTTGATGTCCATGATGGTTAAATTCGTTTCCTTTTCAAGTTCGATTAATTTGCGTTGCGCGCGCAATATTTCAACGTCATAGCCTCTTAATGCATTTATGGTCGGATGATTTTCTTTTTCAAGTTGGTTTAACCAATCCAGATTGGTTGCATTTCGTGGAAACGAATGGATGAAATCTTTGCGCGGCATATTGGCTTTATGTACGCAATATAGCATCACTTTTCGTTCAAGATGACGAATGTCCGATAACATTTCGCGTAAACGTCGCATTAAACGCTCATATTGCCGCGAGGTCAATTTGAAATTCATGAAATGGTCAGACAACTCATTGCGTTTTTTAATAGCTATTTTATGTTGTCGAGTATATTTTCGTTCCGCTTTTATGGCGGCTTGATGCAATGCGCGTAATGTTTCAAATTTTTCTTTTGTTATCCCGGGGTCGGGGCCGTTGTCTTCAAAAGCGTCGTCATCTTTCGTTGCTTCTATGTCGTCATCGGGGATTTCTACTTCGATGAGCGGTTCCTCATGTTTTGCTGAATTTTTTGCATCGAGGGTTGCTAATAATTTTTCATCATCTTCAGGCGCGATAAAGCCTGTAATTAAATCGGTCAATCGACCTTCGGGATTTGCATTAATGCGGTCATATTCTTCCAGCACCATGGTAATTGATTCAAAATGATGTGCCGCTGCTTTGAGCATCATACGAATGCCGTCTTCGATGCGTTTAGCAATAACGATTTCACCTTGGCGCGTCAACAATTCTACTGAGCCCATTTCTCGCATGTAGGCGCGTACGGCGTCATGGCGTTCAGCACTTTTTTGTTTTGCAGCATCTTGATCGGCTAATGCGAGTGCTGCATTGGCTGCTTCGATTTCTTCTTCAGTTGCAGCTTCGCCATTTTTAGCTAAATGCAAGATGCTCATGTCATCTGTTTCGGGGTTATAGACGCGAATACCCATGTTATTGATGGTTTCGACAATATTTTCGAACTGATCGCTAGGCAAATCCGGGAGTATGTCTTGAATCTGCGTGGTAGTTAAATAGCGTTGTCTCTGAGCTAGCTCAGACAGTGATTCGCCATCTTCGGTTGCTTTTTGATTTAATTTGTCATTAATTAATGAGTCTGACATAGAATGCCTATAATTTTTTGTCATAAAAACATAATAATGTTTCGCGCATCATTATACCAAGTAGCGATCAACAATCCAGGGATCTCGTTTAAATAGGCTCATCCATGAGTTCTATCAGTATAGCAGGATTTAGTAATCTTGCTTTTGTTTGAGCAAATTTTGCAACAATCTTTTTCCATCATCCGTCAAAGTCGCCGTGCTGGCTTGTTTCATCAGGGCTTCGATTTGATGCTCGATGATTTGTTTTTGAAGCCGACGCAGAGCCGCGCAAAGCTCGAGCACAAGACCCTCCGGTGGGATCATATGGTCGTGGGTGGCGAGTTGGCTTAAGCGTGAAAATTCTGGGCGGTCTCGCCAATGTTCCAGCAAGCTGCCGGTTGACCAGTCGTTTTTGGTTCGAATGAGAGCAATGAGCTCCATGAGTAGGTCGGCGCCCGGGGTTTTGGGGAGGGAGGGCTCGGCCTCGATATGTTCGATCAGTTGAGAGTGCTGTAAGAGCAGGGTGATGACCATGCGCATGGGCGAAATGGTGGTTTTTAGCCGAGATCGTGTTGGATGCGTGAGTGGTTTTACGGTGGTGTTGGTGGTGGGCATGTAATTTTGTAAAGTGTTGGCGTCAATATGTGCTAATTGAGAGAGCTGTGCTAAAAACATTTCACGTGATATTTCGTTGGGGATTTTCTTGATATAGGGAAGCGCTAAGCTTACAAAACGTGCGCGACCATCGAGATGGCACATGTTGACTTTTTGTTGTAAGTGATCGAAGAAAAATTCGGATAACGGTTGTGCATTTACAACGCATGTTTCGAATTTTTGTTTTCCTTCTTTTCGAACAAATGAATCAGGGTCTTCATCTTTGGGTAATAATATAAATTTAACCGACCATTCGTTTTGTAAAAGCGGCATTAAGATTTCGAGTGCGCGCCACGCGGCGGCAATGCCGGCATCGTCACCATCGAAACAAAATACCACCTCAGGTGTGACGCGAAATAATTGTTCGATGTGGTGCGCAGAGGTGGCCGTGCCTAACGTAGCGACAGCATAAGGAATGTCATGTTGCGCCAGCGCAACAACATCCATGTACCCTTCGACGAGCAGCAAACGATCGAGTCGTGTTTTTTTCGCTTCATAGAGTCCATACAGCTCGTGACCTTTATGAAAAATAGGGGTTTCCGGTGAGTTTAAATATTTAGGAACATCGTCACCCAATACGCGCCCGCCAAAAGCAATCACGCGGCCGCGGCGATCGCGAATCGGAAACATGATGCGATCGCGAAATCGATCGTAATGAGAGTGGTCGTCTTTTTTGATGAGCATGCCGCTTTGTACTAAGTGTGATTTCGTATCCTCTCCAAAATGTTCCAATAAATTATTCCAGCCGCTTGGCGCATAACCGATTTCAAATTGTTTGGCAATTTTGCCGGTGAGTCCGCGATTTTTTAAATAATCAGTTGCGTGCGGATTATTGCGTAAACAGGTTTGATAAAACTCGGACAGTTTTTCCATGACGTCGTAAAGCGGTTGATAATTCGGTGTCGATGGATCTTGCTCCATTTCGCGCGGCATTGGCATGCCGATTTGGCTGGCTAATGTTTCAATGGCTTCAACAAAATTCATATGTTGATGATCCATCATAAAGCTGATCGCATTACCGCTCGCGCCGCAACCAAAGCAATGATAAAACTGTTTGCTCGGACTGATGCTAAAAGAAGGGGTTTTTTCTTGATGAAAAGGACACAGTGCTTGGTAGTTAATGCCGGTTTTTCGCAGCGCCAAAAATGGTTCAATGACGCTGACGATATCAACGCGAGCGAGTAAGTCATCGATGAATCTTTGTGGAATGCGACCTGCCATACTTAATACCGTCGGTTAGGGTTCAGTCCAACCCTACCATTTAGGATAACAAAGTTTTAATCTTTGCACTGACATGCCCCATCTCTGCGCGGCCTTGAATTTTTGGTTTGAGAATTCCCATGACTTTGCCCATATCTTTCATGGTAGTTGCTTGCGTTTGTGTGATAGCGGTTTTGATCAGCGTATCAAGTTCGACTTCGGACAAAGGTGCCGGTAAATATGTTTGTATGATGGCGATTTCGGCTTCTTCTTTTTGGACTAATTCATTGCGCCCCGCTTGGGTAAACTGCGCGATGGAATCGCGACGTTGTTTGATCATTTTTTCGAGGATCGCCATGACTTGAGCATCATCTGCTTCGGTGTGCTCATGATCGATTTCATGTTGACGAATGGCTGAAAAAATTAATCGAATGGCGCCAAGACGTTCTTTATCGTGTGCACGCAATGCATTTTTCATGTCCGTTTGAATACATGCTTTTAAATACGATTTATCCTCTGTCATGCCGAATGACCTTTTTCTTTTTTCTGCGGGTTTTTGAGCCACGCGCAGGAGCTATTCTTTCTCGGGATAATTTTTTCTGGAGACGTTTTTCGGCTTGAGCCTTTTGACGTTTGCGTTTCCATGTGGGTTTTTCATAAAACTCATGTCGACGCGTTTCGGCTGTGATACCGGCTTTTTCACAGATACGCTTAAAACGGCGCAGTGCTGTTTCAAATGTTTCGTTTTCTCTTACTCGAATGCTTGGCATCCAATAATACCTCGTTGCTTGTTGAATTAATAAAAGGTGGGAAATTGTACAGGCTTTTTTGCTCGGATGTAAAGGGTATTTTGACGTTTTGCTCTCTTTTCATAATAGAAACATGTTAAACTGTGGCCAATTTTTGGGAGGTTTATGCGGGTTTTGGGAATTGAGACATCTTGCGATGAGACTGGTGTGGCCATTTATGACTCAGATCATGGCTTGTTGGCGAACGCGCTGTATAGTCAAATCCCGGTTCATGCACCCTATGGTGGCGTTGTGCCGGAGTTGGCATCGCGTGATCATATCAAAAAAATCTTGCCGCTCGTTAAATCTGGCTTGGCAGAGGCAAAATTATCAAAAGATCAGGTGGATGGCGTTGGTTATGCGGCAGGTCCAGGGTTGGTGGGTGCTTTGTTGGTGGGTGCTGCGGTGGGTCGCAGTTTGGGCTATGCGTGGAAAGTGCCAACGATAGGGGTTCATCACATGGAGGCGCATTTATTGGCACCCATGTTAGAGGAAAATCCACCCGCATTTCCATTTGTTGCGTTGGTGGTCTCGGGTGGTCATACTTTATTGATGGAAGTGAAGGGAGTTGGTCAATATCAACTATTGGGTGAAACGCTTGATGATGCGGCGGGCGAAGCGTTTGATAAAGTCGCAAAATTATTGGGTTTGCCTTATCCTGGTGGATCGGTGTTGGCGAAGTTAGCGGAAAAAGGGCGATTTAATCGATTTAAGTTTCCACGGCCAATGACCGATCGGCCGGGATTGGATTTTAGTTTTAGCGGATTAAAAACAAGTGTCATTAATGCAATACGTAATGTTGAATTAACTGACCAGATAAAAGCAGATATTGCATCTGCCTTTCAAACAGCCGTGGTTGAAACGCTAGTGATAAAATGTCGCCGCGCATTAGAGCAAACACATTATAAGCGTTTGGTGCTTGCCGGCGGAGTGGGGGCGAATTTAGAATTACGAAAACAATTACAAAAGTTGGTTGATTCAATGAGCGGTGAATTGTTTTATCCGCGCATTGAATTTTGTACCGACAATGGCGCGATGATTGCGTATTTGGGGTGTCAGCGTTTGATGCGAGGAGAGAAGGATGGTCTAGCCATTGATGTGCGAGCGCGCTGGCCGTTTACTAAAGCTTCAGCCCTGAGGTAATCAAAGCGTCCTCCGGGCTGAAAACTTGTTTGCATGTTCTTCGATTATTGTTGCGGCGTAAAACTCAATTTAGGTTCTGTCCTATCACGTAAACGCGCGATGTTGTCCCAGTGCGTCCAGATAATTAACAACGCAACCGGTATTAATGCTAAGAAATAAATAACAGGCGCAAAAAATAATGCATACACGGGCGTTAACACGGTTGCGATTAAAGATGCTAATGAAGAATAGTGAAAAATAAATGCAACGACTGCCCAGGTGACAGCGGCGACAATACCTAGCATAGGTGAAACAACTAATATCGCGCCGAATGCGGTGGCGACTCCTTTGCCTCCTTTGAATTTGAAGAACACTGGATATACGTGGCCGGCGACAACGGCGAGGACGACGACGCCAAGCTCCAATCCCGTGATCAAAAATATGCGGGCAAGCGAAACGGCGACGATGCCTTTGGCAACATCCAATCCCAAGGTGATGAGAGCGGCTTTATTGCCCGCCAATCGCAAGACGTTGGTGGCGCCTGAGCTGCCTGAGCCGGCCTCTCGCGGGTCGATTTGTTTAAAATATTTACTAATAATAACGCCGCTTGAGATAGATCCGATTAAATAGGCGGCAATTATGGTAATGATGGCTAGCATGATAAACTCCTTCTTGATGAATCCATAAATTATAATGGTACCGGAAAATTAAAATTTATGTAATATGTGAGCATGTATATTTTATGAGGTGGCGACTGTGAAAAAAAACAGCAATCTGATTTGGCTTGATTTGGAAATGACCGGCCTGGATATCATGCATGATCATATCATTGAGATTGCGACCGTGGTGACGGATAAAGATTTGAATATGTTGGCCGAAGGTCCGGTGCTTGCTATTCATCAATCGGAAAAAATATTGGCTGCGATGGATGAATGGAATACCAAACAGCATGGCAAAAGTGGGTTGATCGAACGCATTCGTCAAAGCAAAGTGACCAAAGCCAGGGCCGAAAAAGAAACATTAGCGTTTTTAGAAGAATATGTACCGGCTGGTAAGTCGCCGATGTGCGGTAATAGCATTTGCCAAGATCGACGTTTTTTAGCGCGCCTCATGCCAAAACTAGAAGCATTTTTTCATTATCGAAATTTAGATGTATCGACGGTCAAGGAGTTAGGGAAGCGGTGGTATCCGAAAATAATGGAGTTATATAAAAAACAAACGAAACATACGGCATTAAGTGATGTGTATGATTCTATCGAGGAATTAAAATTTTATCGCGAGCATTTGTTTAAATGATGAAAGCCTTATCCATAAAAAATCTACAAAAAACCTATAAAAACAATATTCATGCATTACAGGATGTCGATTTAGATGTTGAAGAAGGTGATTTTTTTGCATTGCTTGGTCCCAATGGCGCAGGCAAGTCGACGTTGATTGGAATTGTGACTTCATTGGTGACTAAAACCGCGGGTAAGGTTTCTATTTTTGATTATGATATCGAGACGGATTTCTCTGCGGCTAAAGCATGCATTGGTGTTGTGCCGCAAGAATTTAATTTTTCCATTTTTGATAAAGTGATTCATATCATGATGACGCAGGCGGGTTATTATGGATTGCCTCGCCAAATTGCATATGCGCGTGCAGAAAAATATCTCAAAAAGTTAAATTTATGGGATCGGCGCAAGCAATCTGTACGTAGTTTGTCGGGTGGGCTCAAGCGGCGCTTGATGATTGCGCGCGCGCTGGTGCATGAACCAAAATTATTAATTTTAGACGAGCCGACAACGGGCATTGATATTGAGTTGCGTCGAGCGACGTGGGATTTTTTGCAAGAACTAAACCAGAAAGGGACAACGATTATTTTAACGACACATTATTTAGAAGAAGCTGAATATTTATGTAAAAATGTGGCGATTATTCATCAGGGAAGGATCATTGAAAATACCAATGTGAAATCATTGATTTCAACATTGGATGTGGAAACGTTTGTATTCGATTTGACAGCACCGCTTAATTTAGATTTTTCGGTTAATGGATTTAAGACTTATATGTCAGATTCGCATACATTGGAAGTTGATGTGCCAAAAGCACGTTCGTTAAATGACGTATTTCGCGTGTTGCTCGAAAAAAATATTGCAGTTAAAAGTATGCGGAATAAGGTTAATCGGCTGGAGGAATTATTTGTACGGTTGATAAATAAATAAACTCAGCTCAGCTCTGAGCTGAGACCAATAATTATGATGAGCCTATAATATGATGATCCTAAAAAAACAATATATCGCCTATCAAGCGATTGTTCTCAACGAAATAGTGCGTATTTTACGTATCTGGTCGCAATCGTTATTGCCGCCAGCTATTACGATGGCGTTGTATTTTATTATTTTTGGCGCGTTGATCGGCTCACAACTGCATTCGATTGAAGGGTTTTCGTATGTGCAATATATTGCGCCGGGATTAATTATGATGCCGATTATTACTGCCTCGTATGTGAATACGTTGGGATCTTTTTATATGGCAAAATTTCATCGGAATATCGAAGAAGTGTTGGTTTCGCCGATGCCAAATTATATTATTTTGCTTGGCTATGTTTCAGGCTCTGTTATTCGCGCTTCATTCATTGGAGGCATTGTGACGATTGTGGCGCTGTTCTTTACGCATGTACAGATGCATCATTTGTTTTTTGCAATTCTTATTGTTTTTTTGGCATCGATTTTGTTTGCATTGATCGGGTTTACAAATGCAATTTTTGCCAAATCATTTGATGACATTAGTTTTGTGCCGAATTTTATTTTAACACCATTAACGTATTTGGGTGGTGTTTTTTATTCGATAAAATTATTGCCGACGGTGTGGCGGCATGTGTCGTTGTTTAATCCGGTGGTTTATATTATTAATGTCTTTCGCTACGGATTTTTAGGGATTTCGGATGTGAACATCGCCATCGCGCTTGGCGTTATTTTATTGTTTATTGTTGTGTTTTTTATGATTGACCTGTATTTATTGCGTCGGGGGGTTGGGGTTCGGGAGTAAATTTTTATCTAATCGGCAAGCACATCAATCCTAATTTTGTTAAGAAAATGTAACCCACAATCATAAAGCCAATCGTTAAAATGATGTAAGCAATGCTCGTGATGAGTAGATTTTTCTTGGAAAATAGTTTTATCAAAATAAACATCGGTAGAATCATAAATAAAATCGTTTCGCCGATGCCGCCGACGATATCAATGGCTGATAAAAATAAATGTGGATTAATTAAGGTAATAATTAGCGGTGGGAGAAAGGAGAGTGCGAGCACGAGCCATTTATTTTTTGAATGCAAGTGATGATAAGCGAGATCGCTGATAAAGCCAAATAAGCCAACGCCATTCGCGACATAAGATGCCGTGAGTGCTAAGCCGGCGAATAGGATGCCGGTGATGGTAAAGGTGTGCGATTTTAATAAATATGTCATCGGAATGGTTGCGGGCTGTGCGTGTATGAAAGCATAAAATAAGTTATTTGCATCGGGACTATGTGGGGGCAGCGAGCCAAGCACAATGGTGATCCAGGTCACATTGATGATAAAGCCAATAAAAACGCCGAGTGCAATCGTGATCGACGTGGCTTTCATATCATATTTGACGAGTCTTTTGACCGTTGGAATAACGTTATGAAAATGGAATGTAGAAACGGCAACGGGCAACCCGATCGGTAGCAGCGCCCAATTTGAATAGGTTAATAAATATGGATTGAATAATCGTGAGCCTGTCGAGATTAAAACGATAAAGCCGATCAAAATTAAAATGAGTAAGACAACGTTGTTGCGTTTAATGATGTCGGGTTTTGAGATCAAGAGTGCCGTGGCAAAGAGAAAGTATAAAATCGTAAACCACGGACGCGCGATGTGATACGGTAATAATTGATATAAGATAGTAGAGATGGCGCTTAAATATACGATTAACACACCGTAGAGCAAAATTAAATTGCATATAATAGCTAGGTATCGATAAAAAGTTCCTAGCTCTTTTTCGAAAAAAGAGGGCAGATCAAAATGTGATTGATGTGCAGGGATGCGATATGCGATGACAATGGCGCTTAGTAACATAATCGCGCTTATGAGAATAATATCGACGAGAGCAGGCGCATATCCGCTCAAGCCAATTTTGATTGGCATGGCTAAAATACCAACGCCCAATAAATTGCCCGCGACCAATAGGGATGCAGGAAGAATGGTTTTCCACGAAATTGTTGTGGCATGGGTATTTGACATAGTGATTCATCATATCAGGTTATTATTTTTTTTCATGTTTTTTATGCTGCAGCTCAGAGCTGCCGAAAACACCCACCTTAAAACCCTTTCCCTGACTGTCTCTCCCCAGCTCAGAGCTGCACGGATTACATGCTTTGAGATATAGATTACATTTTTGCTCTGAGCTGCTGTAAGACAGTCAGGGAGCGGTGTTGAAGGGATCCTCGACTTTGAGCTAAAGCACCGAACTCAGAGCTCAGCACGCGTTGACCAAAATTAAAACCTAACCCTGGGAACTTACGTTTAAAGTAAGAAATCTCCGCTGCTTGCAGCGGAGACAAGGGCGCTGGGGAGTCCAGAGGGGAGCAATGCAATGCTCCCCTCTGGTCGCCGTTCGCGCGGGTTTCCCGCGCAGGCGAAATCAATTAAGGAAACAATCTCGGCCGCTTGCGGCCGAGTTGTTGAAACGTTCTTCATTACTCGCATTCGCCGTGCGCAGACTTTTTAATAATTTTTTATTATTTACTAACTCTTTTACGGACAAACATAATTGCATATTCGTATCGGGAACGGTGACAACCAGCATTTCGTGACGGGTGTGTTCAGAATAAAAATGTGAATTAATGCACGCCGGCGTTTTTAATATTACGCCTTTGCGCAATTGCCGATAGGTCGCTGATACGCTGGTAATTAATTTCGCTTCTTTGGCTAATAATAAAATGAGGATCAAATCAAATGAACAAAGGTAAGTTAAAAACAATGGCTGCTGTAAAAACTCTTTAAGACTTACTTTGATGATCGTGTTGCTTTTAACGAGCCGCAAACGTAAAACATTCTTGTGACATTGATGACAATAACAAAAGCCAGATAATTTTAAAGGATGACGAATCCGTTTAAACAGACGACACCGGCAATACGATAATATACTGAGTAGAAGATAGAACTTGACTAGCCATTTCCTAATCATGATTCTGCCCACGAAAAATTTATTTCACTTCATTTTATTGTACTAAAAAACAAGACACAATATCAAACGCCAACTGACCATTCGCCTGTAGGAAAACACCTACTTTGCAGCTCAGAGCTGCGAACACCTCTAAAACCCGTGCCACGCCTCTCTTGCAGCAGCTCAGAGCAGTTGACAAATACGAAAAGCACCAAATCATGCAGCAGCTCAGAGCTGCGATAAAAAATCATCGAATAAACTCGCCGATTCGGCGCGTAAGTTATGTAAATTTGACCAACCGCGTAACCACGTTAATTGTCGTTTCGCTAATTGGCGTGTCGCAATAATCGCTTTTTCACGCATCGTATCAAAATCATATTTACCGTCTAAATAATCCCACACTTGTCGATATCCCACCGAACGCATCGAGGGAAAATCATTCGTTAAATCACCACGCGCATATAATTTTTTAACTTCGTCCACAAAACCTTCTTGTAACATCGCATCAAAACGTTGCTCGATCCGACGATGCAACCATGCGCGATCTTCGGGAATAAGTCCGATATTAATTGTTTTATAGGACAGCGGCTCACACGGCGACTTTGCATAAAGCGATGAAACCGATTGTTGTGATGTTTCTACCAGTTCTAATGCGCGTTGAATACGCTGGGAATCATTTTTATGAATGCGTTTTGCCGCTGTTGGATCCAGTTGTGTTAGTTTTTTATGTAACGCCGGCCAGCCGAGTTGTTTCGCTTGATCAACAATTTCTTCACGTATTTTTGGATTGGCACCGGGCAAATTCGAAAGCCCTTCTTGCAGTGCTTTAAAATATAACATCGTACCGCCAACTAAAAACGGAATTTTTTTATTTGCAAAAATCGAATTTATCTCGCATAATGCATCATATCTGAACTCACCCACCGAATACCTTTCTCCCGGATCCCTTATATCTATTAACCGGTGTGGCGCTTTTTTTAGTTCTTCAGGTGTTGGCTTGGCTGTCCCGATATTCATATCACGATAAACCATCGCCGAATCTACGCTAATAATTTCAAACGGAAACCGTTCTACAAGCTCAAAAGCCAAACGACTCTTGCCCGCGCCCGTCGGTCCCATTAAGCAAATAATTGTATTTTTTTGCATATGCATTTTTTTGTATTCCAGCTCTGAGCAGGGGAAATCCAGACTATGACTGGGTTTGCGCAGCTCAGAGCTAAATAAGAATCCCCGCGGCAAGCCACTGGGTAATTTTTAACAATGTAACATATTTTAATCACAATTTGGAGATAACCTTATGAGTAATGCACCGAGAATTCAATACGATGGAGCCCTGTATCATATAACAGCGCGCGGCAATGCCAAGCGTGATATTTTTCATGTTCAACGAGATTTGCAACTTTTTTTAACCGTGCTTGCCGAAACCATTGAAAAATATGATTGGGAATGCCATGCCTATTGTCTTATGACCAATCACTATCACCTCTTAATCAAAACGCCGAACGCCAACATCGATGCAGGTATGCAGCGATTAAATTCCGTATATGCTAAACAATATAATAAAATTTATCTGCGCACGGGTCATGTATTTAATAATCGCTACCATGCCGTTCTATTGCAACAAGATGAACATTTAATTGCCTTAGCACGATATATTGCCCTTAATCCAGTGCGCGCTGGCATCGTCAATAACCCCAAAAATTATCGTTGGGGCAGCTATCGCGCAACCATTGGTTTAGAAAAAGCACCGGCGTTTTTAACAACGGATTGGCTGTTATCTTTGTTAGGGCAAACCAAAGACAAAGCAATTGCACATTACACAAAACTCATACTGGAAGGATCAAAAAATTCAGATCAACCACAACAAAAACCGACAACAAAATATGAATGGCGTGTAGAATCATACTGTGAGTAATTTGCCGCGGCTCACCTTGCCGCGGCTCACCTTGCCGCAGCTCAGAGCTGGGCAATTGGCGCGCCATACAAGGTAGGCTATGACTGGCTCGTGGCAGCTCAGAGCTGGGCGGATTAAATTTTTGTAGGAAATTGTCTCGTGCGCAGCGAAAATTAAAATGCGAAGCGATTTCCACGCGGCAAGCCGCGAGTATTTTACGCATGGGGTTTCTAAAGGGGAGAGGCGAATATCCCCTTTAGTCGCCGTTTGCGCGAATTTACTTCGCGCAGGCGATCAATAATAAAAATACCCCGTCCGCGCTTGCAGCGGGGATTTTTATTTAGCGGCCGCGAAGAAAAAATTTGTCTAAATCCGCCAACGATAATTGCACCCAAGTGGGACGACCATGACAACATTGCCCACTGCGTTCGGTGCTTTCAATATCGCGCAACAACGCATTCATCTCGAACAATGTTAAATGCCGATGCGCACGCACCGCGCGATGACAAGACATTGTTGCCAAAACCGCATGCATGTTTTCGCGAATGCGCTCGCTGTTTTCATATTCAATAAAATCAGCGATAACGTCACGTACTAATTTTTCAATGTCGGCGGCTTGTAATAATGCGGGCACTTGTCGTACTACGATAGAATTCTCACTCGACGATTCAATCACAAAACCCAATTCAGAAAATATATTTTGACAATCTTCAACAAGTCGCACTTCTTTATCATTTAATATAACACTGATCGGCATTAATAATTGCTGCGATTCAATTTTATTTTCGGCTAATGCGGATTTAAATTGCTCATACAAAATACGTTCGTGCGCCGCATGCATGTCCACCAAAATGATGCCCTGCTCATTTTGCGCTACCACATAAATGCCATGCAACTGTGCAACAGCAAACCCCAGTTTTGGCATGTCGGGTTTTTCAAGCGTCAATACTTCGGCATCAACGGATTCATGTAACGCCGCGTAAGCATCGACTTGTTCGCGAATTTCATGATGCGCATGATGTTGGAACAGCGGCTGCGTCGTGTACGGCGGCAGATACGATTGCGCCCTTGTTTCAACAGTATTTTCTATAGTGGATGGCTCACATTGCGCAACCACTTGCTTAATCGTATGCGCCAAAAAATCATGCACCTGACGACTTTCACGAAAACGCACTTCTCGTTTTGTCGGATGCACATTAACATCAACCATTTCTGGATTAACCGTTAAAAACAACACATAGGCTGCGTGGCGACCATGATACATGACATCTTGATACGCTTGCCGAACAGCATGGCTGATCAACTTATCGCGAATCAAACGGCCATTCATATAAAAATATTGTTGATCCGCCTGACTGCGTGAATATGTTGGCTGCGTCACCCAGCCCGATACTTTAAGATTCTGTGTATCCGCTTCTAAATATAATGCCTGCTCCAAAAACGGTTGCCCACAAATCGCGGCAATACGTTTTTCTTTTTCAAGCTCGGTCTGCGCGGGCAGAAAGCGACGAACATCACGTTTATTATGTCGCAACAAAATGTCAACCAAAAAATAATTTAATGCAAAACATTTTATCATGTCATCAATCTGAGAAAACTCAGTTTTTTCTGTCCGTAAAAATTTACGGCGCGCCGGCACGTTAAAAAATAAATCGCGCACTTCAATCGTCGTTCCGTCGGGGTGACCAACCGGCGAAACCGTCGCATTCACATCAGAACCATTTACCTGAACAGACCAGCCGGATGATTGATCATTTGTTTTTGATTGCAAGATTAATCGCGAAACAGCGGCAATACTCGCTAATGCTTCTCCGCGAAAACCTAACGTTGTAATCGAAGATAAATCGTCAGCACTTTTAATTTTACTCGTTGCATGCCGATTAAGCGCAAGCAATAAATCATCTTTCGTAATACCATTCCCGTTATCACGAATACGAATAAGCTGTAAGCCACCTTTTTCAATGTCAATTTCGATGCGCGTTGCACCCGCGTCTAAACTATTTTCGATCAGTTCTTTGATGACAGATGAGGGTCGTTCGATGACCTCACCCGCCGCAATTTGGTTCGCCACATGGTCAGATAAAATGTGAATTCGTGATGTCATAATTTAACCTCTTGATATATCCCAGCTCTGAGCTGCGAAGTAAGAAATATCCTACAAAAATTTAATCCGCTCAGCTCTGAGCTGCGGAAATGCAGGCACAGTAAGCCTTTCACAACCCCTCCACCGCCCAGCTCTGAGCTGCAGGCTTATTGCGAAATGTTCAGGGTTTGGCCGATTTGCAGACGGTCTGTTTTTAAATGATTCTCTTGTCTTAACATCGACATTGTAACCGAATAATGACTCGCAATCTCGTTCAGACTTTCGCCACGACGTACCACATGCCTTACAGTGCCCAAGTACTTCATATTAGCATGCGACGCGGCAATATATGATTTACGTTGATATAAATAATTCATAATGCCGCTTGCTAAAGCGGCCGCAATTTCATGTCGATAAGCAACATTGCGCAAACGTAATTCTTCTTGGCGATTAGAAATAAATCCTGTTTCAACCAAAAGCGATGGAATATCCGGCGACTTTAATACCACAAAGCGCGCTTGTTCCACTCGATGACGATGTAATTGAGTGATTTTTCCTAGCGCCTGCATCACATAATTGCCAAACACTAAGCTATCCTGAATCGTTGCATTTTGCGCCAAATTTAACAACACGGTTTTGACATCCGCATCTTGATCGCTTAAATTAGTACCGCCCATCATAAGCTCAGATGAATTTTCACTATCCGCCAACCAACTCGCCGCCGCACTGGTTGCGCCACGCAATGACAACGCATAAACAGAAGCGCCATGTGCCTTGCGCGTTCGATATGCATCGGCATGTATCGCAATAAACATATCGGCTCGCGCTTTACGCGCCAACTCTAATCGATTATCGAGTGGCACAAAATGATCATCTTCCCGCGTTAATATGGGATGTACGTGCGGCTGCTGTTTTAAATCAGCATATAAATCTTTAGCAATGGCTAACACTATATTCTTTTCATGTGTCCTTAAAACCCCTGTGGCGCCAGGGTCTTTACCTCCATGTCCCGGATCAATAACAATAA
>MGXQ01000032.1:0-12252 GCA_001801405.1 Gammaproteobacteria bacterium RIFCSPHIGHO2_02_FULL_42_13
CCCTCTGGTCGCCGTTCGCGCGGGTTTCCCGCGCAGGCGAAATCAATTAAGGAAACAATCTCGGCCGCTTGCGGCCGAGTTGTTGAAAAAACAATATTTATTTATCAGCAATTACTAACATTTCAAAGTCATGTAATGTAAGCCCATCATTTCTTGAATATGCTCCGAGCTTTGCTCCATAAATATCTATCTTTATAAAACCTACTGTTTTTAAAAGCCAGGTCAGTTCTGGTGGAATATAATATCTTTGATTAGCCTGTAATGTTCTCTCATTGCCAAATCCATCTTGCACGGTAACAATATTGTGTTCTCGAAAAGTCATCAAATCAAATCTGTTTTCTTTACACGCCGTATTCCCTTCGTTTTTATTTGCCTCATGAAATTTTTCTGTTGAATTATGTAGTGAAAATAATCCATTTAAGGTTGTAAAAATAAATTTGCCATGCTGTTTCAAAGAAGCACGGTGTGTCGACCTGTTCCACATCCTATATCAATAATCTTTAATGATTTGTTATATTTTATTTCTTTTTCAATAAAATCACATTCGCCAATAGTTCCTTGTGTATAGCTTTCTTGATCATATGTTTTTGCATAATTCTCATCATATAATGACTCATACCATTGTTTCATAGCATCTTGCTCCTTAAATTTATAAGTTGTCTATAATAAAAATCCCCGTGGCAAGCTGCAGGGAAATCGCTTCGCAGTGTAAATGGAAAATAGGTAAAAGGCAAATGTTTGTCGTAACTATATGAAAATCAAATGTTTATGTAATCCGGCGTAACATCATCTAATCTAGTGCGGTAGGTTGGGCTAAATAAAATGTAGGTTGGTGCTGAGCGAAGCGAAGCCCAACGGGAATAGTTTGTTGGGCCTCACGGCCCAACCTACGTTCTGAGATTGTCTGGCGATGGTTAGGGACGCTGTCATCCCCGGGATTTTGCGAAGCAAAATAGCCGGGGATCCATAGATCAATAAGTCCAATATCGGAAAATTTAATTTTATTGAAGTTAATTTAGGAATGGATCCCCGACAAATGTTTCCGCCTCGCTATTGCTTCGGCGGAAAAGCATTTTCGGGGATGACGCCGCGCGGGCATAAAAATAAAGCGTAGTAAGTTTGAGCCTGAATGTCCAGTGCCAATAATAAAAAATGGTTGCATATTTTATTAATATTGAGGTTTCTTTGCTTTAACAATTGTCATATGCATGTCATCAAAGATATCATTATCAAAAATTTCAATGTGATGTATTTCTTTATAATGTGATGGTGCCATATGATAACATTGAATGATAGCGGTTTTATTTTCTTCAGAAATGGCGCCATGGTTAATCCATCGGTTGATCGATTCTTTCGTAATATATGGGTGAATTTCAATGTCTTTAAAACCAGCTGTTTGAAGCATTTTTTGTATGGTATCATATGAAAGATAATTTTTTCTCACGGGCTCTCTCAATGCCTGAATTTTAAAGGTAATTTTTTTATCTTCTTCAGTTTCTTCGGGGTAACTTGTTAAATGAGCTAACACAGTAACGCCGCCGGGCTTTAATATACGATAGATTTGTTTTAAAGTCTCATCAAGCTCGGCAAATTGTAACCCTTGACGACAAACACAAATATCAAAACTATTATCTGGCAGAGAAATATTTTCTATCTTTGAAATGATTAAAGTATCAAGTTGATCTTTCGCTTGTTGAACCATACTTTCACAAATATCAACACCCACAATTTTTTTTACGTTGCCATGGAATTGTTTGGCAATCAAGCCTGTTCCTGTTGCAACATCTAATACAGTGGAATTTTCATTGGCTTCTGAAAGTTGGTAAATCTTTTGAATAAACATTTTATCAGTCACCCATGCCGATGAAGCATTATATTTTGGCGATCGATTTATGAAATATGTTAAGACGCTGTTTTCCATGATGTCTCCCAATTATTGATTTGGCTTTTTTTACCGGCCCATGTCTTACTGGATTATAGTGAATATAATGCACATGCGCCAGAATTTTCCAATATGAAATAAGTCTGAAGGAGGGATCAAGTTTCCAGTAACGTAGCCTGGGTGAAGCGAAGCGAAACCCAGGCTACACTTGCTGAATAGTTGCCATCAATTTAATTATGCATTCAACAATAACGCCAAATACAAGCCATATAATACCAAATCTGGTTCGATCACCGTAAAAATCTTTTCATCCGCAAACAAATACGCAAAACCACCCGTGCCAATAATGACAGGATCTTGGTCACAACATAGATCTTGCTTAATTCTACTAATGATCTCATGAATCGCGCCCAAATGCCCATAATATAATCCTGACTGAATACATTCATGTGTATTACGACCAACAATATCATTGGGCCGCTTAATCTCCACTTGAAATAATTTTGAGGTACTTGCGCGCAATGATTCCATCGCGACACGCAAACCTGGCAAAAATACAGCGCCTAAAAATTCTTTTTTCGCGTTCGTAACCGCAAATGTCGTCACTGTTCCAAAATCGACAACGACAATTGGTTTGCTAGGAAATCGATATGTCGCCGCAATAACGCCCGAAATTAAATCAGCGCCCACCTCTGCGGGTGCCGCTGTTTTTATTTTGATGCCCGTTTTAACGCCGATCTGTAAAATAAACGGCTCTATATCAAAATATTTTTTACAAGCCGCATGCAAAGAATAATCGAGTTGTGGCACAACTGAACAAATGGCAATTTTTTTTATATCTGGAATGGTAATATTGTTTTCGCGTAATACACTTTTTAAAAACAATCCCAACTCATCTGATGTCGTCGTATTTCGAGTATCATATCGAAAACGAAAGACAATTCTGTCGTTTTCAAAAACACCCCCGAAAATATTTGAATTACCGACATCTAAACACAATATATAACTCATCGTTATTGCGCCTTATTTTGACTAAATGACATCGACAACAATTTTATCGAATAAACGCAAAAAATACTAGGCAAAATCGCATTCCACTAATATAATGGTGCCAAATAAACAACAGGAGCCACGATAATGACGCCAAAAAATCTGATCCGTCTCTTATGCTTTTTATTGATCAGCCTGTCCGCTGCCCCGCTGTTCGCTAAAACAATCCATATCTTATATTTTAATGACTTTCACGGCCAAGTCACCGAAGACAATAAAAATCCTGGCATGGAAAAATTTGCAAGCGTCGTTAAGGCCCAAGAAAAAAAATATCCAAATTATATTTTGGTTGCCGGTGGCGATAATTATCAAGGCAGCATCATATCAAATTTAACATATGGCGAACCCGTCAACGCCATGATGAACTATTTAAATGTCTCCGCATCTGCTGTTGGCAATCACGATTTTGATTGGACGATGAAATGGTTTCCGACTTGGCAACAACAAGGCCATTTTGCTTATCTTGCCGCTAATATATTCACACAAAAAACGCATCAGCCTGTCAACTTCGCCAAGCCCTATATTATTGTGAACAGAGACGGAATCAAAATTGCTATTATTGGACTCTCTACCACCGAAACACCTTTCACAACAATACACACCAATGTCGCCAATTTAGAATTTCAAACAGCTGAAAAAGCTGCTCAAGGCTGGATTGATTATTTAAATTCCGGTCGCGATAAAGCGGGCAAACCCGATGCCATCATCGCACTCACCCACATCGCCTCAAAACAAACAAACGGAGAAATCAAAGGTAAAGAGATCTCGAGTTTAATCAAAAATACCAAGGGTTTTGATGCGATTTTAAGTGCGCACAGCCATCAACCCGTCGCCGGTAAATTAGATAATATGCCGATATTACAAGCATACGCTTATGGCCGTGATTTAGGCGATTTGATCTTAACATTCAACGCACAAAATAAGCTCGTTAAAGTCACACCAACATTAACCCAAATTTATAAACACAAAAAAAATATTAAGCTCGATCCCCAAATGACAAAAGTCTACAACCAATATTATGACAAATTTAAACAACAAATGTCTGTCGAAATTGGTGAAGCAACGCGCACATTACAAGCTGAAAAAAAAGGGGAGCGTTCTCCTCTCGGCCATTGGGTCTGTCAAGTTATAAAAGAACAAACAGGCGCGCAAATTACATTGCAAAATGAGGGTTTTTTCCGTCATGATCTGATGAAAGGCCCGATAACGCTCGGCCGACTCTACCAACTTTTCCCCTTTGATAATACCGCCGTCGTTTTAAATATGACCGGCCAAGATATCAAACAAGCCATCGAGCATGGATTAAATGATGATATGATTGACGCCACACAATATGCGGGCATGTCATTTGAACAGAAGAACAAAAAAGTAATATCGATGATGCTCGATGATGGCACGCCGATAAAAATGGATCAATACTATACCGTTGCAACAAGTAATTTTATGCAAGGCAATGGCGATGGTTATCAATTTTCGACGATGAAACAAGTATCCGTGCATCCCAAAATCATTCGCGACATCATTGAAGATTATATTAAAGCGAAGAAGCAGATTCCTTAAATTCCGCTTGATAATCATTAGAAGGCTCCCAAGAAACAAGCTTGGTGTAAACTAAGCTTGTTTCAATAACCCAAAAAGGAGCCTTCCGATGAAATTATATGGTGGAATTGATTTACATTCAAATAATAGTTATGTGGTCATATTAGACGAAGAGGATCGAGTCGTGTACGAGAAACGTTTAGAAAATGATGCAGAGGAGATTTTAAGTGCTTTAACCCCTTATCAATCGAGTCTCGATGGGTTAGTCGTTGAATCCACTTATAATTGGTACTGGTTGGTGGATGCGTTGCAGGCTAAAAATTATACGGTTCATTTAGCCAATCCTGGTGCGGTCAGTGCCTATTCGGGTTTAAAATATAGCGATGATAAATCCGATGCCCGTTGGTTGGCTAAATTATTGAGGTTAAATATTTTAGCGACAGGGTATATTTATCCAAAAGAACAACGCTCGTTGAGAGAAATGTTAAGACGTCGATTGGTATTGGTTCAAAATCAGACGCGACAAATTTTAAGTATCCAAGGATTGGGAGCACGTTATTTGAACCAGCATTGGTCTGGGGCTAAAATCAAAAAGAACGACAAGAAATGGTTAACGGCAATCTCTGATCCTTTGATACGACAATGTATGGAGAGTCATTATCAGATATTAAAATGTGTGCAAGCAGAGATTGAGCAACTCGAAAAAATCATTAAAAAAGAATTAAACCCTTCTGATGATTTTAAACGATTACAAAATATCCCTGGTGTAGGACCCATTTTAGCGATGACGATTTTATTAGAAACGGGAGAAATTAAACGCTTTCCCAGTGCGGGAAATTATAGTTCATATTGTCGCATGGTAAGAAGTATTTGTATCAGTAATGAAAAAAAGAAAGGAGAAAACAATCGAAAGAATGGAAATACGTATTTGAGTTGGGCTTTTACAGAAGCGGCGAATGTAGCGATACGAGTTTATAAACCGATTACACGATATTATCAGCGGAAGTTACAAAAACAGTTACGAGTGGTCGCATTGAAAACGATTGCGAATAAACTATCGAAAGCGAGTTATTTTATATTAAGAGATAAAGTGGAGTTTGATATGAAAAAATTATTTCCTTAGGGAACCCGGTGTGGGTTGAATTGATCAAGCCCGTGGGATGACTGAGTAATTCATGTTCTTGATTGGCGATTGATTCAACCCCTTTGATTAAGTGAGAGTTGTGTTAAAATGGATTCGCCCATGCCGTGAACTGCTAAAAGACTGGAGGCTGGGGAAACCCAGTGAACCCTATATATTGTACGTACAACGTACGCTTGAATAGACACGGCATGGCACTGATTATTTTCTGGGGAAACAAGTTGTTTCCAGGGGGAAGCCAATGTAACGGTATTGCCGCTACGGCCTACCTTGATCCTGATGGGTGTCTGGTGCGATTTCATCATTAAGAGGAATCAGCATCGATAGAAAATTAAGGCGCGTATTCGAACAGAGCGACCACAAGATCAAATAATAAAAATGAGATCTCTTCTTTTGAGTCTGAAAAAAAGAGGAATAAACGTTCTGTGGCTATTGACAAGGAGCCTTCTGATGGGTGTCATTCCGGATGTTGCTGCGCCAGCAGTCACGTCATTCCGGAATTCCGCCGCAGGCGGAATTCCGGAATCCAGAAATATATTCCCTGGATCCCGGATAAATCTGCTACGCAGATTTTCCGGGATGACGGGAAAAAGTGGATCCCGAATTACCTTTACGACCCTGTCTGTTTCTCTCGAATCTCATCCAGCTCTTTACAGTCAATACAAAGACGCGCGGTAGGCCGAGCTTCTAATCGTCGCAATCCAATTTCCTCACCACACGCCTCACAATAACCATATTCGCCTTCGTCAACAGCATGTAAGGAGCTTTCGATTTTTTTAATCAATTTACGATCGCGATCGCGCGCGCGCAATTCTAAATTGACTTCTTCTTCCTGCGTTGCACGATCATTAAGATCCGCCAACACCACAGAACCCACTCGCATTTGATTGACCGTGCGATTTGCCTCTGTCATTAAACGGTTACGCCACACCAGTAAAATCTTTCGAAAATGATCGCTCATCATTGGACTCATATAATCTTCCGACGCCTTCGTCTGATACGGCGCGATTCCTTCTGGCTCAAATTTAATTGTTTGTACTTTCATAGGTCGTTTAACTTTTTTAGTTTGTTGAATAATTTCCACTTTCTTTTTAGAAGCGATTATTTTTTTACTGCCCGATTCTACCCTCTTTTTGGTTTTTGTCTTTGCTGGTTTCGCCTTCTTTTTTGGCGCGCGCGAATTAACAACACGATTCTTTTTGGCGTGTTTTGTTGCGGTCTTTTTCGTTCGTTTTGATTTAACAGGCATCAAAAAACCTCCTCTATAAAACAGGGCATAACAAAAAATATAAGAATTATCTTAGCATGTTTTTTGTTTTTACCAAACAACTCATCATAAAATTCTGGCACATGTCATGCGTTCATGGTTAGCTAAATCGCGATAGGTCACAATAGACGAATATCCCGTATGCTTAAAAATATTCCTCGCCGCCGCCCCCTGATTGAACCCATGCTCTATCATCAAATAACCACCAGGATGCAAAAATGCTCTCGCCTGTTCACAAATTTGTTGAACATCTGACAAGCCATTATTATCCGAAAACAAGGCGCTTTTTGGCTCAAATGTCACATCTAAATTGATTAAATGTAAATCATCAGATGAAATGTAAGGAGGGTTGCTTATAATTGCATCAAATTTTTGATCGGGCAGTGCCTGACACCATTCGCCTAAGTAATATTGAATATTCGCCAGTTTCAAACGTCGACCATTATTCTGCGCCAACGCGAGCGCGACCGCCGAACGATCCGTTGCAACTAATTTCCAAGACGGACGTTCATGCGCCAAGGCCAGCGCAATTGCACCACTGCCTGTCCCTAAATCGGCAACGCGACAACTTATATCCTCGGATAAATATTTTAATGCTTGCTCAACCAACATTTCTGTTTCGGGTCGTGGCACCAACACGCCCGGCATCACACATAAATCTAATGACCAAAATTCACAACGCTCAACAAGATAGGCAATCGGCTCGCCCTTTTCTCTACGCTTCACATATTCATTCATCGCACGTAATTGCGAAGAGGTTAGCGAATGTTCAAAACTCACCTGCAACTTTTCGCGCGATATATTTAGCACATGCGCCAACAACAGTTCCGCATCTAATCGCGCCGTCGGCGATGTTGTTAAAAGACGAGTAGATTGTGCAAGACAATTGGCAACGTTCATAAAATCAATTTTGTGCTGACAATAAATCAGTTTGATGTTCTTGAATGAGCGGCTGAATGATTTGATCCAATTGGCCTTCCATCACATAACTCAATTTATATAAAGTTAAGTTGATGCGATGATCCGTCACGCGACCTTGCGGATAGTTGTACGTACGAATACGCTCTGAACGATCGCCGGAACCCACCAAATTACGACGTGTTTGCGCAATATGATCCTGCTGTTTTTTACGCTCTGCGGATAATATTTTCGCTTGCAATACCGACATCGCACGCGCTTTATTTTTATGTTGCGAACGTTCATCCTGACATTCCACCACAACGCCCGTCGGAATATGCGTAATACGCACCGCGGAATCGGTGCGATTAACATGTTGCCCGCCAGCACCGGATGCGCGAAACGTATCAATGCGCAAATCACTCGGATTTAGATCAATATGATCAATCGCTGTCGCTTCCGGTAAAACCGCCACGGTACACGCCGATGTATGTATGCGGCCTTGCGTTTCGGTTTCAGGTACACGCTGTACGCGATGCGCACCCGATTCAAATTTTAATTGTGAATAAACATTTTTACCGATCAAGCGAACGATAATTTCTTTATAGCCGCCATGTTCGCCAACACTCTCATGAATAATTTCAACGCGCCAACCTTTTTGTTCCGCGTAATAAGAATACATGCGAAACAAGTCACCCACAAAAATTGCGGCCTCATCGCCACCTGTACCCGCACGAATTTCCAAAAAAACGTTTTTATCATCATCCGGATCTTTGGGTAACAATAACACTCTTAATTCTTTTTCTGCATCAGCTATTTGTTGTTCTGCAACGTGAAACTCATCTTTAGCCAATTCATGCATCGATGGATCTTCATCATCCATAAGTATTTTTGCATTTTCGCATGATTCCATCGCACGCTGATATTGCTGAAATTTTTCAACTACCGGCTCCAACTGTGAATATTCTTTTGATAATTCCCGACAACGATTTTGATCGCTGAGCACCTCGCTATCCGTTAACAGTTTGGCTAACGACATATGACGATCGACTAATGATTCTAGTTTTTTATAAATTGATGGTTCCATATTTATCCTATTAATTCTAAGATAGCACCATTATGAAAGATATCGGTCACAAAATGAAGTCTCTTGTCACAATAACCTGTTTCTTGGGATTAACCGCCTGCACCAGCATGATACCCAGTAACCAGCCACCACTGAATCAACCGATGAGCTGGCCGGCACGACAAACCGAGCTTTCTCAGATAAAAAGCTGGACGATCAAAGGCGCCATCGCCATTCAAACCGAAAAACAAGCCGAAACCGCTTACATCAACTGGTCGCAAAACGAGCAAAACTATCAAATGCATATCTTCGGCCCACTCGGTATAGCATCTGTCACCATCGACGGCAAACCCGGTAAAATTATCATGGCATTGCCCAACCAAGCACCGGTGGAAGCCAAAACGCCCGAAAATTTACTCCCAAAAGAACTCGGGTGGACCTTGCCCGTTTCAAATCTGTTTTTTTGGATCCGCGGTTTACCGATATCCAGCAAACCAGCTATCAAAAAATTTGACGCTTATCATCACCTCACTCAACTGAAACAATCCGGTTGGACAATACAGTATTTACGCTACACCGGTGTCAAAAACACCGATCTACCCAGTAAAATTTTCCTCACTTATCCAAACCTATCGCTACGCATCATCGTCTCTCAATGGCAAATATAACTATTCACCGCAAAACCTAAAACACGGAGAACGTTCAGATTTTGGATGATTTTGGGTGAAAAATCGATGAGAAAGCGGAGTGTACACGATAGTACATGAGCATTTTGAAGAGATTTTTCGCCCAAAAGCACCAAAATATGGACGTTCCTTGTTTGTGCTGAATAGTTACTGGCAAATATAACTGATATTTTCCGCTATCATGTTGACAGAAACCCGATCAATCTGGACAATATGCAGGCTTGAGTTTGTTATTGGGGTGTCGCCAAGCGGCAAGGCACGGGGTTTTGATCCCCGCATCCGTAGGTTCGAATCCTACCACCCCAGCCATCAACATTTATGGGACAATATTGTGGACAAAAAAATGATGCTTTTCAGTGGTAATTCCAATCCTATTCTCGCAAAACAAATTGCCGAACACCTGAAAATGACACTGGGAAAGGCGCGTGTTGAGCGATTTAGCGATGGCGAAATGAATATCGAGATTTTAGAAAATGTTCGCGGCCACGACGTTTTTGTCATTCAATCCACCTGTGCACCGTCTAGCGAAAATCTCATGGAACTCGTCATCATGTGCGATGCGCTGCGTCGCGCATCCGCCGCTAAAATTACGGCTGTCATTCCCTATTTTGGTTTTGCACGACAAGATCGACGCGTCCGAAGCGCTCGTGTGCCCATTTCGGCTAAAGTCGTTGCAGATATGCTCGCCGTTGTCGGCTTTCATCGCGTACTCACCGTTGATCTGCATGCCGACCAAATTCAAGGCTTTTTTTATATGCCACTCGATAACGTCTATGCGACGCCGATCATGTTAGATGATATTAGGCAAAAGAAATTTGAAAAAATCATGTTTATTTCACCTGATGTGGGCGGGGTTGTGCGCGCACGCTCTTTTGTAAAACATTTTCCGGGCTCTGACTTAGCCATTATCGATAAACGTCGACCGAATCCCAATGAAGCGCGCGTGATGCATATCATTGGGGATGTTCAAGGTTATAATTGTATCATTATCGACGATATCGTTGACACGGCTGGCACGATGACCAAAGCTGTTCAAGCACTCAAAGAAAACGGTGCCAAAACCATCACCGCTTATGCCACTCATCCGGTGCTCTCTGGCAACGCCATTGAAAATATCAACAATTCACTGCTCGACGAGCTTGTTGTCGGCGACACGATTCCCTTGAGCGAAACCGCCCGACAATGCCCTCGCATCCGACAGCTTTCTTTAAGCGGCCTCCTCGCCCAAGCTATTCGACGGGTCAGTGAGTCGGAGTCATTGAGCTCGATGTTTATATAACATTCTAGGATGTGCGAACAGGTAGGTCTCAAATATATAGAAATTTGCTCAAATATAGGTATAATTCCCTCTGGCTTGGTCGCGAGCCAAAATATATAAAAATTAACCAGGAGAACTGCTATGTCAACCATTACTGCATTAGAAGCCAGTATGCGTGCTGATATAGGGAAAGGTGCGAGCCGCCGCCTACGAAAAACCGGACTTATACCGGGGATTATCTATGGCGCCAAGCAAGCACCGATTTCTATCAATCTGCAACACCATAAGATCATCAAAGCCTTAGAAGATGAGGCTTTTTACTCTCGAATTTTGACGCTGAAGCTCGACGGCAAAGATCAACAGGTCGTGCTGAAAGACTTACAGCGCCATCCCTTTAAAAAACAAATTTTGCATATGGATTTTTTGCGCGTTAAATCCGATGAAGCAATCATCCGTACCATTCAATTACATTTCATCAACGAAACCATTGCCCCCGGCATCAAAATAGGCGGCGGTACCGTTTTACATTATGAAAAAGAAGTTGAAATTTCTTGTTTACCGGCCAACTTACCTGACTTTATCGAAGTCGATGTCGGCAATGTAGAATTGGATCAAGTTATTCATTTTGGTGATTTAAAATTACCAAAAGGCGTTAAACTGGCGTCAGAAAAAGACGCGGGGTTACCGGTTGTCACCATCCATATTCCAAAAGTGGTTGAAGAAGAAACAGAAACAGCAGCACCAGTTGCAATTGAAACCGAAATCACCACTGAGAAAAAAGAAGATGAAACAGCTGACGCCGCATCATCAGATAAGGACAAGGACAAGGACAAGGACAAAGATAAAGGAAAGGAGAAAGGAAAAGATAAGAAGTAAGGGAGCTACATGTCCATCAAACTCATCGTCGGCCTTGGTAATCCGGGCTCAACATATGCGGAAACACGGCACAATGCCGGCGTATGGTTTGTCGAACGTTTGCTTCAATCACACAATGTCATGTTATATCCCGACAATAAATTTCAGGGATCAGCGGGCAAGTTAAACCTGCATTCAAACAATATTCATGTTTTCATTCCATCAACCTATATGAATGAAAGTGGTCAAGCGGTGTTATCCATCGCACATTTTTATAAAATTCTGCCCCATGAAATTTTAATCGCGCACGACGAGCTCGATTTACCTACCGGCATTGCACGCTTAAAACAAGGCGGCGGACATGCCGGCCATAATGGCTTGCGCGATATTATTTCACATTTACACAGCCCTGACTTTTGGCGTCTGCGCATCGGCATCAATCATCCAGGCATTAAAGAAGATGTCGCGGATTATGTTTTACATGCCCCCAATAAATCCGATCAACATAATATCGAATCAGCGATCGATCACGCGCTGGATGTTATGCCTGATTTTCTCGGCAATGATCCACAACAAGCCATTCAAACATTACACAGCACAGAAGAATAATT
>MGXQ01000032.1:12261-39897 GCA_001801405.1 Gammaproteobacteria bacterium RIFCSPHIGHO2_02_FULL_42_13
TTTCTGCACGATTGACCCCAATGTCGGCGTCGTCCCTGTACCCGATCTGCGACTCGATGCCCTTGCCAAAATCGTCACGCCAGAAAAAATTATTCCGACCGTCATCGAATTTGTCGATATTGCAGGTCTTGTTAAAGGCGCTGCGGATGGCGAAGGACTCGGCAATCAATTTTTATCCCATATTCGCGAAACCGATGCGATTGCACATGTGGTTCGCTGTTTTGAAAACACCGACATTATTCATGTATCCGGAAAAATTGATCCCTTAAGCGATATTGAAACCATCAACACTGAGTTAATGTTAGCGGATTTATCCACGATCGAAAAACAATTGCATAAAGCCAACAAAAATGCAAAAGGCGGCGACAAAGACGCCAAGCATCAACAAGAAATTTTAAAACAACTACAAGCACATTTAAACAAAAGCAACATGGCGCGCACATTACCGCTCGAAGACGCAGATGCGCTATTTGTAAAATCATTGAATTTATTAACGGCAAAACCGACGTTATATATTGCCAATGTCGATGAACACGGATTTGAAAACAATCCATTCTTAGACAAAGTCATTGCACTCGCTAAAAAAGAAAATGCGCGTGTTGTGCCAATTTGTGCATCGATTGAAGCAGAACTGATTGCGCTCTCCGACGAAGACAAACAAGAATTTTTAAAAGAATTAGGCTTAACCGAACCGGGACTCAATCGCGTCATTCGCGCGGGTTATGAATTATTAAGTTTAATCACCTTTTTTACCGCCGGCCCGAAAGAAGTCCGCGCCTGGACGGTACAAGAACACGCCACCGCGCCACAAGCCGCCGGCAAAATTCATACCGATTTTGAAAAAGGTTTTATCCGCGCCGAAGTCATCGGCTATGATGATTACATTAAATATCACGGCGAAAATGGCGCCAAAGACGCCGGTCGCTTGAGGGTAGAAGGAAAAACTTATATCACCCAAGACGGCGATGTGATGCATTTTCGGTTTAATGTATAGCGCGGTAGGTTGGGCTAAATAAAATGTAGGTTGGTGCTGAGCGAAGCGAAGCCCAACGGGAACAATTTGTTGGGCCTCACGGCCCAACCTACATACTAATACTCGAGGATGACGGATCATGTCTGTTGCTAAAAAATCGTCGAAATATACCAATACCAAATGGCATGCCGCCTCGGTTGCTAGCGGTATTTTTCTCTCCCGCATTTTCGGCGTCATACGCGACAGTGTATTTGCCTTCTATTTCGGAAATTCTTCTGCGGCAGATATATACCGCGCAGCATTTCGAATTCCAAACTTTCTTCAAAACCTGTTTGGAGAAGGCGTTCTTTCTGCATCTTTTATTCCCGTATATGCAAAACTCATCGCTGAAGGAAATGAAAAAGAAGCCGATCATGTTGCAGGCGCCATCGGTACCATGCTCGGACTTTTCGTTTCAATAATTGTTATACTTGGCATTTTAACTACTCCCTACTTAGTTTATGCCATCGCCCCTGGTTTTACAGGTGAAAAACGCGCGCTAACCATCGTCTTAGTAAAAATTCTATTCCCCGGCGCGGGACTGCTCGTCTACTCTGCCTGGTGTTTGGGAATCCTCAACAGTCATCGAAAATTTTTTATTTCCTATGCCGCTCCCGTTGTATGGAATATATCTATTATAGCCACACTTATCCTATTTGGGCGGTCAAACGGAGAATACCAGCTTGCTAAAATTGTTGCATTCGGATCGGTCGTAGGAAGCGCGCTCCAAGTCGCCATCCAGCTGCCCATGGTTTTCAAACTGGCACAAGCACTCCATTTTTCTTTTGATAGACAAAATCATCACGTCAAAACGATACTGAAAAATTTCATCCCAGTATTCATCAGTCGTGGTGTAATACAAATCAGTGCATTTGTTGACAACATACTCGCCACACTCCTCCCCTCCGGCGCACTATCTGCATTTACCTATGCACAAACATTATTTACACTGCCCATCAGTTTGTTCGGCATGTCTGTATCCGCAGCTGAACTACCGGTCATGTCGAGCGCACTCGGAAATGAAAGAGACATTGCAGAAAAACTCCGCGCAAGATTGAACAATGGCCTACGAAAAATTGCATTTTTCATCATCCCCTCTGCAGTAGCATTTATCGCGCTTGGCGATGTCGTTGCTGCAGCAATTTATCAGCACGGTAAATTTACACACCAGGATTCCATCTATGTTTGGAGCATATTGGCCGGCGCTGCAGTAGGACTGCTCGCCTCAACCTTAAGCAGACTTTATTCATCAACTTATTATGCACTTCGCGATACGCGCACACCGTTTTATTATGCGGTTATACGCGTATTTCTGACGATCATTCTTGCCTATGGCGCATCGCAATACCTTCCTGCACTATTGCATATCAATCCCCGATGGGGAGTAGCAGGCATTTCCGCCGCTTCTGGATTCTGCGGCTGGATTGAGTTCATTCTTCTGCGCACTAAATTAAATAAACGCATTGGCAAAACAGGAATAAACTTATCGTTCACACTCAGTCTCTGGGGTGCCGCAATCGTTGGAGCCGTGCTGGCATGGATGGTGAAACTGCAAGTCACTCATTTGAACCCAGTCTTACAGGCCATTGTTATTCTTGGAACCTATGGAACAATCTATTTTGCGATCTGTTATCTCATCGGCATAAAAGAAATTTCATTTCTGAACGCGAGTTCCGGATAAGCTACCGTAGCCCGTATGAAGCGAAGCGGAATACGGGAATATTTATTCTCCATAATCTCCTTCTTTTAATTTCATACATTTTTTAAGAGACCCCAATGGACTCCCGCAACAAATTCAACTTCATCAATCAACAAACTCGACTGGCGACCTCACAACGTCACTGTAAAAAAATATTTTCCGCCTTTTAAAAAATGTCTTCTGTAATTTACCATTATCTTTATTGTTTTTAATCCCGTATTCCGCTTCGCTCCATACGGGCTACGTTTGCTACAGTTGGCGCGATCTTTAGCGAGAAATCTTGAAACCAATAGCCGGAGCGTAGAATCGGGTCACCGTGTTTTTCTAAATTTAAAGGTGTTTTAAACAATGGACCAGCGACCACAACGGTGTGAAACTCACCATTTTCTCCGCATGGATCCACTCCTCGTTTTTCTAATTCTTCAATGATATTGTAATCTATCACTCTTCCTAAAAAACTCGGATCTAATCTTTCTGCATTTAAAGCAACAATTATTGCTTTAAACCCGGCTGTTAGTAATTCCGCCAGTAGTGTTTTGCGTTCCATCTTCCACAAAGGTAATAAAGTTTCGAGCCCGGTTTCTTTACATACTTCTTGTTCCCATGTCTCATGCCCGTCAATATCAATGTCACCAAATATTCCAGTGGTTATCATGGGTTCTTGTGCTTTAATTGTTCTGAGAGCACTAATAAAATTGTTCCGGTAATTTTGCCAAGATGAGTCTTGAGTAACCAAGGGGATTCCTAAACTTTTTGCTTGAGCCTGTAATATTTCTAAAGATAGACCATGAGAACGTGAACGACCGCCTGTCTCTATACACATCGTTAATAGAGCTCTAGGTGAATAACCTGCTTGTACCGCTTTAAAAAGCGCTAAACAACAATCTTTTCCTCCACTCCACGAACAAAAACAAAACCGCATAGTTAACCCAAACCTAATTAAATTTTTGAAGAATTCCGTCTTTAAATAAATATAAACTGACAGCTACCGTAGTTGCTATTTCCATTTTAAGTTAAGCACGAAATGAAGTAACCCTTCTTATAAAAAAAAAGCGATTTTAAGTCATCGATGGATCATAAAAAAGTATTTCATTCAATGTCCTTTTTGGAACATGTTGAATGTTTTGTTCATCCCGCCAATATGCCACTTTATTATTTATGACCGGCTCAATAACAATTGTTTCTTTTGGCTTGCCTAAAGATAAAACAAACAATATTTGATACTTTTCTGGAATATTAAGTAATGCCTGCAATTCTGCTTTTTTAAACCCTGAATGCATACAACCGCCAAGCCCTTTTTCCGTCGCCCCAAGCATTATCGTCTGCGCCGCTATACCATGATCACAACTTGCATGCTTAGTTATGTCTGTATCTCGTAAAACAATAATATGAGCTGTAGGCAATTCAGCAGAACCAGAACCTTCCCCTTCTACTTGACAGCCAGCCCAAATTAAATGTTTATAAATTAATTCATTTGTTTTTTTGCTATTGGTTATATAATATTTTAAAGGTTGCAAATTCATTGAAGAAGGGGTCATCCGCGCAAGGTCAACAAGTTCTTCAAGAATTTCCTTGCTTACAATATAGCTGCCATCAAACCTCCTTATTGTTCGATTTTTATATACTAAATTTTTAAACATTTTTTCATGCTCCTTTCGGTTTTAAGAACCCAATAGAAGAAAGCTACTGAGAATAGCCAGAATGCCTAACGAGCCAACCGAGTAAACTGTAAGACTGTCGTAATCAAAAATCAAGCAAACATTGACATGATGATTTGAACGCCCTATCATTAAAATTTCGCACTGGAATCAATTATGCATAAAATGTTTCCTGTTACAATTTCATCCAACATATATCCATTACATCGTATCTGTCTTATCTTTATCGGCAGCATTTTAATCGCATTGAGCGCACAAATGACCATACCACTATTGCCCATACCTATAACATTGCAAACAACCGCTGTTTTATTATTAAGCATATTATTTGGTCCGTCAATTGGTTCAAGTATCATTATCATCTATCTTGCTGAAGGGCTGCTAGGCATACCAGTATTTGCGCATTATTCTTCTGGATTACCAATATTACTTGGCCCGCGTGGTGGTTACTTACTTGGATTTCTACCGGCATCAATCATCGCTGGCTATTTAGCACAACAAAATATTTTTCGCCATCCTATCATGATATTTTTAAATATTTGTATAAGTACATTTATAATTTTTATAGTCGGTATGATTGTACTCGCCCATTTCGTTGGGTGGCAAAAAGCGTATCTGCTAGGCGTAGCACCTTTTTATGTAACAGAATTTATTAAAATTATGGCCTTAACAGGAACATTGACCTTAACTAATAAATACATAATCATGAACTAAAGCCTTGCCAGCCTACGCGAGCTCCACTTCTTCACACCCCGTCTCTCGAATAAAAAAGAACGCAATTAGCGTGGCGATGAAATAACTTGCTAAAATTACCATGAGACTATGTTTGTAAGTTAATAACGTTGAGCCGGCGAAATGCGTATGATGTATTTGCAACAACTTTCCAATCAGCGGTTGAAAAATTGCGCCGGAAATGACGACCGCCATGTTGTTTACGGCTAACGCTGTTGCGCGTTGTTTTGGATGATTGAGTTCTCGTACGACGCTAAATGTTAATACTTGTCCTGCCGTCGCGCCGCCGGCTAAAAACATTAAAACGCCGGTTATCCAAATGGGCGGAATATAAAATAGAATAATAAAAAATGCGAAGAATCCAATACATTCAGATAACCATAAAGGTAATCGTCTTTGTCCTAAGTATGTTGACCACCAACCGAGTATGGGGCTTCCCGCGGCGACACCGAGCCACATAAAGGCAACCAGTGTTGCGGCAGCTGGGGGCGTGAGCTGATAAACACTTATAAAATAAGGCACGGCCCATAAGGACGCAAACCCCGACAGTGGCGCCCATGAAAGACAAGCATAAATAGCAATGGCCCAAGTTTGTTTGTTGCTGAGAATACCGTGCAAACTTTTCCAGGCGCTGTGCGGGGCGGTATCTTCATGCATGAGATAATGTTTTTTGTAATCCAAGAAAATCCAAATGAGTAATGCAAGCGCAAAACCAATGATTGCTAATAGCAGCATGGTATGTCGCCAACCCAATAAGTTGACTAAGTGACTTAACGGAATTTGTCCGGACATGGCGCCTAATGCGGCGAGCGCTTGACTGATGCCGGCAAACAACGCAAAATGTTTGTTTTCAAATAAATCCGCTGCAGTAATCAATACAGAGACAAAGGCGAAGGCGAAGGCGGAGCCGGCGCCCAAGAGTAATCGCGCAATCGATCCGATATAAATATTTGTTGCGACGCCAAACAAGGCGGAGCCGATGGCGCAAGTTAATATAGCCAACGTGATGATTTTGCGTGGGCTGTACCGATCGAGCAGCATGCCAGACGGTGTTTGAAAAATTGTATACGTATAAAAATAAATACCTGACATGACGCCTAAGCCAAAGGTGCTGATGTTGAGGTCTTGCATGAGCGCGGTGGTCATAATGCTGGGCGATACTTGCACAGCCATTTCGAATATTAAAAAGAGCGAAACCAGGGTATAAAGTAAAATTGCTTTTGTTTTGGTCATGTTTCAAGTTAATATTTTATTGCGCATCTTTTTTAACAATTTTGTCACAGCCAATTTTGTGGTATGCTTGATCCAACTGCTGACGTTTCGTTTGGAGTTGCCAGTGTTCCTGGTTGTTGGGGTTGGAGTTTTGCATCGATTGTTGATGCTTTAGCGACTGACACTGCATTTGGGGGTGTGGTATGGAGTTTGCAGGATGCAAACTGCTACAGGCGGATAAGGAAAAGGCGGCGAGGCTAAACAATAACAATTTATACATAACAGGGACCTTTATGGTTAAGTTGTTGATAAAATACAACTTTTTGATTATACCCGATAAGGCAAAGAAAAAAAATGAATATATATCTGAATTTTATTGAACTCTTAAGATTTCCTTAAGATTCATGGTGTATGTTTACAGTCGGGTTATATTAAGTATTATAAAAAGGGATAGGAGTTAGCTATGAAGGAAGTATCAGCGGCATATGACTTAAATATGCTTGAGACAAGCCAGGATGCATTCTCGGGTCTAGTGGAGAACAAAGACGATAACCTTCTTGATGAGATGAGATCTATCATGAAGGATTATGTCGGCTTATGTGTACAAAACAAGATGACCGATTCCTTAAAACAAGAATATAAAAATCGATTCGAGGATTTACGCAGTAAATTGCGTGATCCGATGTTGAAAGATTATTCTTCTTTTGAGTTTATGGAAAAGCTCTACATGCAAGAGTACTTGATTGAAGAGTAATGTTAGGAGCAATCCTCGTTTGACTTAAGATAATGCAAACGGTGAGCGCAAGGAAAGTAAAAGGACGTGATTTAGATTATCAGGATTGATGATCACAAAGTCGCGATAGAATGGTTATGACAAAAAATAGACGTTGGCGAGATCCATTTGCACAACGCGAATCTGAAAAGTATCACCATCCCATTCCCTCTCGAGAATATATTGCAGACTTTTTAAATAAAAGTAAGACGCCATTGTTGCGTGAGCAAATTGCACGGGAATTTGATATTTCGGGTGAGTTTGAAGAAGAAGCGTTGCGACGTCGATTGCGCGCGATGGTGCGTGATGGACAATTAATGAAGGCGCGATCAGGCGAATATAAAACGCTTCACAAAGAACAGGCGATTCAAGGGCGAGTGGTGGGTCATAAAGATGGCTTTGGCTTTGTGGAACCTGAAGATGGTACCGAATCTATTTTTATTTCTGCCCGGCAGATGCGAGCGGTATTGGATGGCGACATTGTTGCCGTACAAGTCGTTGATGTCGATCGAAATAATCGACGCGAAGGTCTGATTGTTAATGTGATTGAACATAAACGTCAACAAATTGTGGGACGTTTTTTTATCGAAGGCGGCATCGGATTTGTTGCGCCAGAAAATCAACGGATTAACCAAGATATTATTATTCCTCAAAAAACAAAATTATCGGTAGAGCCAGGTCAAATGGTTATCGTTAAAATTACGGCGCCACCGACCATGCATACGCAAGCGATTGGTCAGGTGACTGAAGTGCTGGGTGATTATATGGCCCCGGGATTAGAAACCGACGTCGCCATTCGCTCGCATGAATTACCTTATAAATGGTCCGAACAAATTTTAGCGGATACCAAAAAGTTTTCGAAACCCAAAGCACCTTATCCGCATCGTCAAGATTTGCGCGAATTGCATTTAGTGACGATCGATGGTGAAGATGCACAAGATTTTGATGATGCGGTGTATTGTGAGCCATGCAATAAAAGTGAATGGCGTTTGGTGGTGGCGATTGCCGATGTCAGTCATTATGTGAAGCCGGGGTCTGCCTTAGATATCGAAGCGATTGGCAGGGGTAATAGTGTTTATTTTCCAGGCCATGTGATTCCGATGTTGCCGCCCGAGTTGTCTAATAATTTATGTTCGTTAAAGCCAAATGTCGATCGATTAAGCATGGTATGCGACATGATCATCGACAAAAAAGGCGATATTAAAAAATATGATTTTTATCGGGCGGTGATTAATTCACATGCGCGATTAACATATACCGAAGTTGCCGAATTATTGAAAAGCAAAGATATCATGCCGAATTTAAAAAATTTACAGCAACTTTATAAAGTATTATATAAACGACGAAAAGAGCGCGGCGGATTAGAGTTTGAATCGCAAGAGATTAAAGTAGAATTTGATAAAAACAAAAAGATTAAACGTTTGGTTGCGGTTGTGCGTAATGATGCGCATCGTTTGATTGAAGAATGCATGTTATGTGCGAATATTTCTGCGGCACGTTTTTTGGTAAAACATAAATGCGCGGCGTTATTCCGTGTGCACGATGGTCCGACGCATGATAAGTTGATAGATTTGCGAGAATTTTTAGATTCATTGGGTTTGCGTTTAGGCGGAGGTGATTTGCCCACACCCTTGGATTATGCTAAATTGATTGAAGAAACCAGCAAGCGACATGATGCGACATTGATTCACTCATTGTTGTTGCGTTCAATGTCAAAAGCGTTTTATTCGGCAAGTTGTGAGCCGCATTTTGGTTTAGCATTTGATGAATATACACATTTTACGTCACCCATTCGCCGTTATCCGGATTTGTTAGTGCATCGTGCAATTGCTGAAATTTTAGATAAGAAAAAACAAAAACCGCAAGACCAAAAAGAATTACAAACGTTAGGCGAACATTTTTCGATGACGGAAAGGCGGGCAGACGAGGCAACACGTGATGTGATGCGTTGGTTGCAGTGCGAATATATTTCGAGTCATTTAGGCAAGACATTTGATGGCGTGATTACCGGCGTGACGGGATTTGGTTTATTTGTGCAATTAAAAGATTTATTAGTGGAAGGGCTAGTACATATTAGCGTGTTGCCTGGCAAAGATTTCTATCAGTTTGATCCGGCGCGTCATCGTTTAGTGGGTCGTGCTTCCGGTAAAAAATATTGTCTCGGTGACTCCGTGCGCGCGCAAGTGGTGCGTGTCAATATGGAGAATCGGGAGATTGATTTCAATATATCTTAATCCTCAGCTCAGAGGTAGCACGGTAGGTTGGGCCTCACGGCCCAACCTACGTACTACTTTCTTGGGACGGTACTGGGGCGCCGGTGCGAGCGCCACATCGAGCTGTACATGCCTTGTTGATTGCGTGTTCACTGAAAAATAAGGATATACGACTGGGGCGGGGGTTAACATAAGGTGAAATTGTTATCTCGAGCTCATGGTCGCGAATACGTTGTTCCATTTCATCCGCTAGCGTCTGACGAAGGGTCTCGATAAGTTTTGACATCGTTGTGACCGCTTCTTTTTTTGCGGGATCAATATCGGGTTTTTGTCCAACTAATCGCAATGCTACATATAAGCGCCCGACCGCTTTACGTCCTACTTTCATCTGTAAGTCTTGTAACTCTTCCGTTGTGAGATGATTGAAAATCTCACTATACAACCGTTCTTTGAAATCATGTAGATCAGATCCTTCGTCATAGATGGCACGCAGTGTTTTCATGAAGCGTTCACGATTAAAATTATTGCGAACACTCTTTTGTAATTGATACGTCGGTCTGTTGAATCGATGATGCCACAAATGCTTGAACCATAAATAAGCCGCATTGGGTTGCTTTTCGACGATTTCACACATGGTTGTTCTGGCTGTCTGCGCCGCTTCTTTATGTTTTAAAATCCACATTGCTGTTGCAGATTCTGGTTGATCTTCTGCTGCAGCGGCATGCTGTTCCAGCATTTTTTGGGCAATGGCATCATGACAAATGGCCAATTGTTTATAGTATTTTGCTTGTTCTGTGCCAGCAGTGACTTTTTCGAGACCGTATTTTAAGTTTTGTATGCGCATTAATAATACAGAGAGATGTAGCTGTACGAGGTGTTGACGTACTTCTGGTGACACATTAAATTCTTTGTATCGTTGCGCGTCGAGACTTTCTTTATTCTCTTCGCTTTTATAATAAACGCGCGCTAGTTTATCATAGCCTTTGTGTGCATGTTGATGCGCCTCGCCGATCTGTATTTGTAATGCTGTAAAGCTCATTTTCTCATCAAATTTTTCCCAGTTATTTTTTGCGACAGTAATTTGACGTTCAAGTTCGCGTATTTTCTCTGTATTGCCCCAAGATTCTTGCATTTCTGCGTGGGTTATAGTTGACTTTGTTTTTTTACAAATATCGTCATTGCGTTTTTTCAATGTTGTTTTTTCGACGACAAACCGTTCCAGCGTTTTAGTTATTTTTTTATATTCGGCATGTGCCATGATGCGGGCTTCTTCGGCCGCATAAATAGCTAAATGCGTTTCGGCTTCTACGATGTCTAATTGCGCTTCTAGAAAGGCAACGCCTTTTTCGTTGAGGAATAGTTTTTTGCCAAAGGGATATTTGGCTGATTTAAATCCTGAATAGTTTGACGGATCCACAAATTCTCCGCCGATTAACGTTAATTTTATCCATTTTAAAATTTGTTCCTCAGCTTTGTCACGTATTTGTAAAAAATCATTTTGTAAGTTATAACGGGAGGGGCGTGCGCGGCAATATTCTTTATAATCAGACATATATTGTTTAACGAGGTGGTGTAAATCAACTTGTAATGATTGGTGTAGCGTGCCGGTAAAAAACTTTGTAAACATGGGGGACATCGCCGATTCCTCTTCTAATCTTTTTAATGCATGATCAGTATATCAAAATTATCTAAGAAATTCTATTCAGAAGCAAAACAAGTGATGAATTATTGACCGGGCCGTATTGAGTTATTTTCAGTAAAACTCCCGATTGACGCTGCACAGCCGTTCATCAACAATGTGACAAAATATTTATATTGGAGAACTCGTGATGAACAGCAACACTGGATTTACACTAATTGAATTACTGATCGTCATTACCATCATCGGCATTTTGACGGCGATCGCCATTCCGTCTTACCAAGATTATACAAAACGCGCACGGTTTGCCGAAGTCATTCTAACCGCTGCGCCTTACAAAACCGCTATTGCCATTGCGCTACAAGAAGGTGATGACATAAAAGATTTGTCGACCGGCAAAAATGGTATACCAAACACCCCTGATGCAACAAAAAATCTAGCCAGCTTAACGGTTGAAAGCGGCATCATTACTGCCACGGGAACTAAAGCCGCCGGCAGTTATACGTTTATTTTAACCCCCGATGAAACGGGCAGTCATTGGAAAACAAGCGGAACTTGTGTGGACGCTGGCATGTGCAAAGATTAATATGTTTTTAAACTATCTCATCACCAAAAAATTAATCGACAAAAAAACACTCGATCAACATCTCGAAAAAATTAAAAAATCCTCCTCGTGCATTCGTTATCTGGTACAACATCAATTAATCCCTCCCGATCTGCTCGCAAATGCATCAGCCGATTTTTTTCAGCTGCCCGTTATTGACCTCTTGCAATATGATCCTCATAACATTCCGCATCAACTCATCCCTATTACGCAAATATATAAGCAATGGATATTGCCTGTTTCACAAATACAAAATATCGTCACCATCGCCATTTTAGACCCGACCAATACAGAACATTTAAAAGCCATTCAATTTCAAATACAGCAGCAAATAAACTTTGTCATTGCGCGACACGATCATTTGCAAACAATGATTCATCAAATCACAATGGAACATCATGAGACAACGCTCAACAACCATACCCCCATTAATTCTCAAACAATTGATTTAGCACAAAATGATGATGAACCACTCATCCACTACATTAATACTTTATTACAGGATGCAATCAAGCAACAAATTTCCGATATTCATTTTGAAGTGGATGAAAATCGGTGCCGCATTCGTTTTCGACAAAACGGATTACTAAAAATAATAACGAATGTACAAAAAGATAATGCCACGCGCATTGCAGCACGTATAAAAATTATATGTCAACTCGATATTACCGAAAAACGATTACCTCAAGATGGACATTTTAAACTATATGAACAGGATCATTATGTCGACGTGCGCGTTAGCACCTGCCCAACTATTCATGGTGAAAAAATCGTCTTGCGCTTGCTCGATCATCAACAATTACTCCGCGATATTCAAACATTAGGATTTACTGTTTCACAATATGACTCCTTTATGCGTGCCATTAATAAACCGCAGGGTCTCATCATCGTCACCGGCCCAACCGGCAGTGGCAAAACCGTCACGCTTTATGCTATATTGCAGCATTTAAATTCAACCGAAAAAAATATCGTCACGATCGAAGATCCCGTTGAAATAAATTTGCCAGGCATCAATCAAGTCAATATCAATCCAAAAATTGGTTTGGATTTCGCCCGCACCTTGCGCGCATTTCTGCGGCAAGATCCTGACATCATCATGATTGGCGAAATTCGCGACGCCGAAACTGCGGCAATTGCCATCAACGCCGCACAAACGGGACATTTGGTGTTAACCACATTACATACCAATAGTGCAACAGAAGCATTAACACGACTCAAACAGATGGGCATAAAAGATTATGATGTCAAGAGTTCATTACTTTTAGTCACCGCACAACGTTTAATTAGAAAATTATGTGATCATTGCAAAAAAACACATCCGCAAACAAAACAAATCAAACAACAATTTAATTTGCCCGATAGTTCAACTTTATATCAAGCAGGACAATGCGAAAAATGTTGCAAAGGTTATTCATCGAGAATCGCCGTACATGAAACCTTATCATTTAAGCATTCTCAGGCCGAAACCAACCATCAAACATTACAACAGCGGGCGTTAGAACTCATTTCTCAGGGTACAACAAGTATTGAAGAAATAAGACGTGTTATTGACGTATGATCTAGAATGCGAAGCGATTCATGAAAACATTCATCTGGGAAGGAACAGATCAACATAACCAAACCGTGCACGGAAAAATCCAAGCCCCCAATCATCAGCTTGCTCGCGAAATATTAAAAAACCAATCCATACAAATAACCACGCTTTGCGCAAAAAATTTTATTACACAATATAAAAACAACTATCGAAACGTCTCTTCAAAAGACATATCGTTATTTTTAAATCAACTCGCTACATTGATTTCAGCCAACATTCCCTTAACACAAGCCATTCAATTCATTCAACAGGGCTGTAAAAAATTAAAACTCAACGCATTGCTGCAATCTATCTCAACTTCATTGCGCGAAGGAAATTCATTCTCTTATACGTTAAAACAACATCCTCAACATTTTGTCACACTCATATGTCAACTGATACATATCGCCGAACAATCGGGCACGCTAGATATCATGCTAAACAACATTATTCAGCATGATCTTAAAACGCAGACGCTCAAAAATAAAATAAAAAAAGCGTTACTCTATCCGGCGATTATTATATTCGTCACTCTCATCGTTTTGTTGATTATGCTCACTTTTATCATTCCTCAATTTGCAACCCTCTTTGAAAGTTATAATACCACGCTCCCTTTTCTCACGCGCATGGTCATCGACGCCTCTACATTCATTAAAAATTTTGGCTGGATCTTTTTTATCTTTTTATGCGGATCAATAGGCGGGTTATTTTTTGCCCAGCACAAACATCCGTCCGTCAAACGACGACTGGATTATTATATCTTACGAGCCCCATTTATCGGCGATCTCATCAAAAAAACAACCGTAGCACGAATCGCGCATACACTAGCACTCATGCTGACCGCCGGCATTCCACTGCTCGATGCCATAAAACTCACTTCAAACATTCGCCATAATTTAACTTTTTCCGCAGCCTTAAATCAAATGCAAAACCACGTGAGCCAGGGGCAAATGCTACATCGCGCCATGCAGATTCACCCTTTATTCTCAGCATTCTGCGTCCAAATGGTTGCTATTGGCGAAGAAGCCGGTAAACTTGATGAGATGTTACAAAAGGTTGCTTCTGTTTACGAATCTGACATAGATCGTACCATGGGATACCTTGAACGATCACTAGAGCCAATGCTCATGACCATCATCAGTGTGATTGTAGGGGTATTAGTAGCAGCCATGTATTTACCTATTTTTAAACTCGGTAGGATGATGTAAATGATTGACTTTATTGCCGCAAATACTTGGATTTTTTTAACCCTCGTTATTCTTTGCAGTCTCGCCATTGGAAGTTTTTTGAACGTCGTCATTTATCGTTTACCCATTATATTAGAACGCGATTGGCAAAAAGAATGCATGGAATTTTTTGGCAAGGAACCGGAATTTAGTAATGGGATAACAAAATATAATCTTGCTCATCCCTCTTCTCATTGTCCTTTTTGCAATCAACCGCTGACTATATGGCAAAACATCCCCGTTATTAGCTACCTTGTATTAGGCGGAAAATGCGCGCACTGCCAAAACAAAATCCCCTTGCGCTATCTTATCGTTGAATTATTAAGCTGCCTACTAGCAATTATTGCTGCGATCGAATTCGGGTTTTCATTGTCTCTATTGTTTGTCCTCATTTTCACTTGGATGTTGGTCGCCATAACTTTTATTGATATTGATCATCAAATTTTACCCGATATACTGAGCCTTTCGCTTATTTGGTTGGGACTTTTAGCCAGTTGCTTTAATTTATTTACCAATAGCCACGACGCTATTTTAGGCGCAATCTTTGGCTATGGTTTTTTTTGGATTATTGGAAAGCTGTTTCAACTCGTGCGGCATAAAGAAGGGATTGGGCAAGGTGATTTTAAATTATTAGCGGCTATCGGCACCTGGGTCGGCTGGCAAATTTTACCCTTTGTCATATTAACCAGTAGTTTTCTCGCCCTTATTATTGGCGGCGGTTTTTTATTGATTTCACGTAAATCACATCACACACCCATTCCATTTGGACCCTTTATTTCTATCGCAGGATTTATCGCGATCATTTGGGGCTTTGATATTTCACAATATTATTTGCATGTGATGGGTTTACCCATCATGCTTGACGTATCCATATGACCTATCCCTTAACCATTGTATTGACGGGCGGCATCGGCAGTGGAAAATCAACGATTGCAAAAATTTTTCAGGAATACGATATCGCAACCATTGATGCTGATGAGATTGCGCATGAAATCTGTAGCCCGCAACGACCTGTCTTAAAAATCATTCAACAAAAATTTGGCGAAAAAATAATCAATCCAGACGGGGCATTAAATCGCACAAAACTTCGCCGCATTATCTTTAAAAACAAAGAAGATAAAAACTGGCTTGAACGGTTGTTGCACCCCATCATCTATCAGACAATGGATCAACGCTTACAATCAGCCAAATCACCCTATGTGGTGCTTGTTATTCCACTGTTCTTCAACGCACCCCCACCCTTCCCCATCGATCGCATTCTACTCGTAGAGAGCGACGAAAAAAACAGAAAGTCACGCCTCTTACAACGACAAAATGATCTCTCCTCTGCCGAAATTGAGCAGATTTTTCAAGCTCAAATAACCTCACAGGATCGAACCAAAAAAGCTGATGATATTATTCTCAATGATGCGGACTTCGCCACTTTAAAGCACCAAGTTGAAACACTGCATAAAGCATACTTACAACGAGTTCCATCGCACCATCGTTAATGCTATTATACATTATGGAACAGCAAAAAATCACATATGAGCTGCCGCTAACCGAATTGATTCGACTGAGTCTCAGATTGGAAAATTTATTTAGTCGACTAGATATTATATTAACTTGCGACCCTGAAAAACAAACACAAACCCTGATAGCATTATTAATCGATATCTTAAATGTATTGGATCGCCCTGATTTAAAAAGCAAGTTTGGCAAAGAATTTTATCGACTGATTACTGTTTTTGAAAAGCTCGAAGGCGACTCAAACGCGAATCAAGACGCATTAACAGAAACATTAGACCAATTAAAATTACTCACAAAATATTTTATTAATGTTCCCGGAAAAATTGCTCAGTCACTACGAAACAACGAGCTCATTGCTATTATACAACAAAACTTTTTAAAACTGGGCGGCTCCAGCATATTCGATGCGCCTCTATATTTTTATTGGCTAGAACAGCCGTGGGAAATTCGAGAAAAACAAATCGATCATTGGCTACTCGCCTTTACAGAAATTAGAGAAGCGACCGAATTATTGCTCAAGATTGTACGCCACAGTTCAGAACCTCGCCCCGTTTCTGCTACGCGCGGCTTTTATCATGAGACATTAGATCCCCACGCGGCTTGCCAGCTCATTCGCGTCACCTTACCTAAAAATACGAAAATTTATCCTGAAATCAGCGCAGGCAAACACGGCGTGAGCTTACGCTTAATGAAACATGCTACCAAAGATAAACCTGTTCAATCTGAAAAAAATATAAGCTTTACACTCACCACATGCACCATTTGAGACACACAAAAATATAATTATTGCCTGGAAAATACTATGATGATCAATTCAGAAATCGGCAGATTACGCAAAGTAATGTTACATTATCCTGGCGCATCCCTCGAACGATTAACGCCAGAAAATTGCCAACAATTCTTATTTGATGATGTATTATGGGTAGAAAAAGCTTGCCAAGAACATATTGATTTTCAAAACAAACTAAAAAAAAATGGCGTAGAGGTTTATTTGCTGGATCAATTATTACAAGAAACGTTAACCAACCCAACCGCACGACAATGGCTCACTGAAAAAATCATTGCCTGTGTTGATGTTAAAAAAAACTTTGCCGATGTCTTAATGGACTATCTTAACGCACTTAATTCAAAAACACTTGCCAATTTTTTATTAAGTGGATTAACATGGAAAGAAACAAAGCTAACCTCAAAAAACTTAACAAGCCAACCACTCAATGAAAATAACTTCGTCCTTCCCCCGCTGCCCAACCAATTATTTACACGCGACACCTCTTGTTGGATTGGACAAGATGTCTCTATTAATCACATGCACTGGCCTGTACGACGCGGCGAAACATTAAATGTTGCCGCAATTTATAAGTTTCATCCAATGTTTACGCAATCTAAATTTGATGTTATCTATGACGGCAGCAACACCGAAACTCCATTACCCGTGATTGAAGGTGGAGATGTACTGGTCATTACAAAGGATTGTTTGGCGATTGGATTTGGCGAGCGCACCACACCACAAGCGATTGAGCTACTTGCAAAATCATTATTTAAAACCGGTAATAAAAAGAAAATCATTGCAATTGAAATTCCGAAACCACACGCATCGATGCATTTGGATACCGTTATGACCATGGTCGATCATCATACGTTTTGTATCGCCGTTCCCGTTGAAGGAATTCGTGCCTGGACAATTATGCCAGACAACAATAACAATTTAATCATCGACCCTCAAAACCATTTCTTAAACATTATTGCACAAGAACTCGGCGAATCCAATCTTCAACTCATTACATCCGATGCATTAACCGAACAACGCGAACGATGGACAGATGCGAGCAACTTATTGGCATTATCGCCCGGCGTTGTTATTGGCTATGAGCGCAATACTGCAACCAATCAAAAGCTGCGTGATGCAGGCGTCAATGTTATTGAAATTGCTGGCTCAGAACTGGGTCGTGGACGCGGCGGACCACGGTGTATGTCCTGCCCCCTGGAACGAGATTCTCTATAGTATGTAGGTTGGGCCGTAAGGCCCAACAAATTATGTGCGCCAAGCAAGCGTAGCCCGCATGGCGCTGTTCGGAATGACAGGAAACTAAAAGGCGCCGTTCAATAATAGCACTTAAAAATTACCCTGCCGCTGCAATTTCAATCGGCTCGACTTCAGCTAGTCCATTTTCTTGTAATGCGAGTGCTTCATATATTTTTTCAAATAAATAACCCATATGAATACGATTGGTGAAATCAATTTTATCGGCATTAATTTTTAAAATCGGATTTGTATGGTATCCACACTGATGCACATCTTCGGCAAACGTTCGATACAATTGCGTTAATGCGCAAATTTCTTGATAGCTCCATCCTCCATTCATTTCCATTTCACGCGCACGCTGTTGAATGCGCATCCACGCCAAATCTGGATTGCCTTGCAACACAATCATCAAATCAGCCTGAGGCAACTTTGTATTCATTGCATGAAACTCGGTTGACAACAAATCTAATGCATTGGCGCTCAAAATGCCATTTTGATGAAACAACTGACAGAACACCAAAATATCTTCAGCAAGCGTACGATCCTTTACATAACTCGCCTTGCCATCTTTTCCCTTGCGACGCATTTGCGCGCGAATATTTAAAAAATGTCGTTGCAAATCATAGCAGTAGGTTTTTTTATCATGCAAAAATTTTTCGAGCAGTGGATTTTCTTCTGGATCTTCATACAGCGCTTCAATTCTTAAACTACGATGCATTAATGCGGTTACCGTTGACTTGCCTAAACCCACGTTACCCGCAACGGTAATTAATTTAGGATGACGCTTGAGATAATCTTCTAATCTTCGCTCGGCATCTACGACACGCAACGCCGCAGCAGTTTCGGGTAATGTGACCCATTCTTTAATGCCCGGCGTTGTAATGCGCAAATTCAATTCTTTAACTTTGTTTGCAATTCGACGAGCAGTCATCTCTAAATTTTCTAAAATACGATCGTCAGCGTTGGATTCAATCACTAACACGGGACATTTGACATGCCTTAACGCAAAGTTTTCATACAAATTATTTAACAATTCTAAATAATCACGCGGAATACCTTGTTCGCTCTCTCGCCCACGCTTTTTAATGCGGTCAAGCAATACATCGACGCTGGCTCTCAAATAAATAACCAGATCCGGTTCGTCGATTTTTTTTGTCATTAAATTATAACAGCGCTGATAGGCTAAAAATTCTGTGTGACTCATGTGGCCTAGGATTTTTTGGGCTTTCCCAAAAATATGATAATCTTCAAAAATCGTACGATCTTCTAACACAATGCCGCGCGACTGCTCAATGTGCGCCTGACGCACTAAACGGCCATTTAAAAATTCAATCTGTGCCGTAAATGCCATTGCAACGGGATCTTTATAAAACGCATCTAACACTTCTGGATCAAATTCTTCAGCAAACGTATAAACTCTTTCATCCCCCTCTCGTGAAGGCAGACAACTTAACAAAATATCACTCAGCGGTGATTGTTTTAATTTACTAATTAAAGTTGATTTGCCCACACCGATATTACCGACCACACCGATTCGTAAGTTTTCCATGATCCCTCTCACTTGATGATGTTAAAATGGTTGAACGAAAAAAGAATTCGGGAAAGTATAACACGTTCATTTTAAGATGTAATGGTGAAAAAAATTGACCGATCGAGCATTCTTTGCGCTTACTATTTGAACTATTCTTTGCGAGACATATTATACGCCGTTAATAAATGCGAAAAATCATTCATAGAAAAAGGTTTGAACAAAACAGTATCCATTCCTGCATCTACACATTTTTGTTTATATTCCGGAAAGACATGGGCGGTTAAGCCGACAATGATCGCATGTTGGCCATTGTTTTCTAATGCGCGCACGCGCCTTGTCACTTCGCAACCATCGATATCAGGCAAGCCAATATCCATTAAAATAAAATCATATGTCATCGCATGCAACTTTCTTAAAACCTCACCACCCGATGCGGCCGTCTCGACATCATGATGTAATTTCTTTAACATCTTCTCAGTCACCAACCGACATATTTCATCATCATCAACGACCAAAATTTTTAAATTTTTATTGCGATGCAACACTAACATGGGTTTTAAATCTAACGTTGCCCTTGGATTTTTAGCATTCGTTAATTCAACCGAATCATAATCCAATGAAAAGGGTATTAAACAAGTAAATATTGATCCCTTCCCCTCTTCACTTTCAACAAAAATTTTCCCGCGACAATTTTCAACAAATTTTTTCACCATGTACAAGCCTAAACCAACACCTTGATGTTTTCCCTCGTATGCTGGATGCAATCGACTAAAGGGTTCGAAAATGACATCGAATTTATTTTTCGGAATACCCATGCCTGAATCTTGCACGACAACTTTAAGACAATTGATTGGTTGCGGCGCCAACGAAACGGCCAATATAATTTTACCCGATTCTGTAAAACGTATCGCATTATTCAATAAATTTAAAATAATACGATACAAGTGGCGACGACATATCACGATTTTGTCAGGTAAATTAACGTTTATATCAAGTTCGAATTTTAAGTGCTTCGCATAAATGCTGGCAGACACCAAATCAACGATATCTGCCACGAGTTGTTGCACATTAACGACAGAAGCACTTTGTTCTTCTTGATTATTGTCCAGCCGTGAAAACTCTAAAATCTCATCCAACAACACCGAAAATCGCTTGCCTGATTTCAAAATATATTGTACTAACTTTTTCCCCTCTTCGTCTTGTACATGATCGGATAATATTTCAGCCATGCCAATAATGCCGCTCAGCGGAGTCCTCGCATCATGACTCATATTCATAATAAATTGTGATTTGGCTTGACTGGCTTGTTCAGCGCGTTGTTTAGCTATCCGAAGTGCTGCTTCCGCTTCTTTGCGATCGGTAATATCTAACGAGAGACCCAAAAGGCCATATATATTCCCTTGAACATCTTGAAGTGGAAGCTTTTGAGAAAGATAAATTTTTTCTTTATTATCTGAATGAATCACCGTCTCTTCGAGAACCTGCTTTGTTTTAGACCGCATGACTTGTTTATCATTTTCGACAACCTGTACCGCATATTCTCGAGGATAATAATCGTAGTCCGTCGTACCAATCACACATTCGGGTGACTTTAGTTTAAAGAGATCAGCCTGATTTTTATTACAACCCAAGAATTGACTTTTGTTGTTTTTCCAATACATATTTCCGGGTAAATAATCGATGATATATTTCAATAATTCACTATCAAGTTGTTTTTCATCATTCATCATAACAACCTAAGCCGCCCAATATAAACTGAACATGAACCAGTTATTTTAATTTCACACCCGTGATATCAAGAACCACCGCTGCCACTACCCCCCAACCCGAGATGCACAGAATGGGCTCTCGGTAACGCTGCTTCTGCCGCGACACCACGACTTGCCTCAGATAAAGAAGCCGGAAGCGGCGGAGAAACGTCTGCTACCCTTCCTGCTATTGCTGCGGATCGCGACGGATGATGCAACCCTAACTCCGTTAATGGCGACCTACGACCAGGCTCCGGAGAACCACTGCTCCTTTGACTACCACTGCTCCCTTGACTACCACTTCTTCTCCCACGTCGTGCACCAGTAGCAGCAACCTCTGCAACCTCGCCATCTGCATCATCTGAAACTCTCTTCTTCTCAGCCATAGCAGCCGCCCCGTCGCCATTACCATTCATGAGTTTCCACTGCATCACCGCACCCGCATGCAAAAGCGCTTGGGCATAAGTGCCCGGATCCATATCAAGCGGCACCACCGGCGGGAAAAAATCAGCACCAGATGGCGAACCAACAGCACCCGCTGCTTGTTTACCTTGTTTTTCTTTCGGCATAACTCTATCCTCCACGATCGGTAACTGTCTTCGTCTTAACGTTTGTAATTGTTGTAAAATTTTAGCATCACTGCTCCCACTCAAATCACCACTACGCCCATAGAATCCCGCCACGATCAATGATGCGTCAGGCAAAGCATTTTTAAAACCAACCCCCATCCACTGCACCAAAGAAACTTCTTTACCCGTTTTTGCGTAAATAGCTCGTTCCGTAGGCGAAATAAGTGTTCCATAATTTTGCGACCATGACGCTGGCATTCTACCTGGATAAAGCAAAGAACTGATATGAGGAAGGTCTCTCCCCCTCAGCACTAAACTACGGTCAACCATAACAAGCTGATAAGCCATTTCTGTTAGCACATAAAACTGGCTCAATAAAGCTATATCCTGATAGGCAAAAGGTAATTGATATGTCGCTTCAAAAGCCTCCAACCGTAACCCTTCAACAGATATCCGCGATATTGACTGTTCTGCTCGTTCCTTCAGCGCCGCTAATTTAGCGCGCAATGACTCATTCAACTCATCAACACTTAATTGCTTTTCAATGAGCCTACATTCAAGCCCTAAAAGCCTTTTATATTCAGTATCTGCGAATTGTTTTACAACATCATCAATACCCTTCTTATAATCACTATTCATCTCATACGTATTTTTAACCAACAACAGTTTATTCAAAAAACGAAGAAATCTGCGACGTGCCGTTTTATCGCCACGTGGATTACCTTGATATTCCTCCCACGGCGAACAACGAACAATTTTTTCTGACTCTGTCGATCCTGATAAAACAGGTGCATAGTCAGCCTTTAGCGCATCATTCACCCTGGTTTGGAATGCCGTTTCTTTACCGCGCAATGACATCATCAATTCATCTTCATCCGATAATAACGCATAGTGAGCTGCTCTATCAGGAAGATGATCCTCATCAAACACTACCCCTGCCTTTACATCCTCGAGCCACGCCCATACCCCTGCGATATGGTGTTTTATCCTATCAACTGCTGCTTGCATCTGTTCCGCTGAAAAATGATCCCAAGAAGCATTTGGTAATTGTCGCCGTCTATAAGGCTCGCTGGGAAATTGCAATGCTCCGCCCATAATAAATAAAACCCGTGCAGCTTCATTGCGTAACAGCATATTAACAATTGCTTGTATTTGATGTGCATCATATTCAGTCTCTCGCGTAATACTGACCAAGACTGCAGCAATCGTTTTCGGGAATACCTCGGGCTTGAAATATTTTCCTCCCTTAATGCCTGTCACGTACGTCGTCACGGCCTTTGGCATAATCTCACTCTCTTTCCACGACCTATTATTCTAAAATACACTCAATTCTCAAAAAAATTTGAAACTCAGTTTTTTTCTACAACTTATAAAATTATCATTCCCAGACTTTTTTATTCTCATTTTAAGCTTTTTAGCTTAAGGAAATATTAAGGCTTTTCAAAAAACACCACTGTTGCAATTGATATTTCTCTTAAGCAATCGCTTACACGTTGGATATGGATATATTACCACTAAATTCAATAAAATCACCAAAAAACTACAACAACTTAAAGACTTTTCCTACGTCTGACATATACATTTACACACAAAAATAATGGATTGATTTAAAAACAAACAATTTAGAACGAGATATCATAAACGATAATTCAGGTGGATTATTGTAACGCGCCACAACAATGTTTATATTTTTTGCCAGATCCACAGGGACAAGGATCATTGCGACCCACTTTTGGCATATCACGATGCATGGTCTCAATTTTAACAACGGATGATTGTGCTTTTTCTTCGGAAGGTTTGCGTCGTTTGTCTTTTCTGCGATCCAACGCGCCACCATCTGGATGCTGATAATGCATTTCTGTCGGCGCAGCACGTCGGCGCTGTTCTTCGATCGCATCGACATCTTCAGGATCTTGGATTTTTACTGTACTTAAAATACGCACAACTTCGATTTTAATATTATTTAACATATCCGAAAATAAATGAAACGATTCACGCTTATATTCTTGTTTGGGATCTTTTTGCGCATAGCCCATCAAATGAATGCTTTGTCGCAATTGATCCATCGTCGCTAAATGTTCTTTCCAATACGCATCTAATGTCTGCAACAACACCGCTTTTTCAAATTGACGAATCGGTTCTGCGCCTGCCAGCGCTTCTTTCGCTTTGTAATGCTCCCAAAGACGATCGCTAATCAACTGACGAAGACTGTCTTCATGCAACTTGGTATCTTCTTTTAATAGAACAGAAATGGGCAAATTCAATTCGAAATCTGATTTCAATCGCTTTTCTAAATCAGGAATATCCCACATTTCTTCCATGCTTTCAGGCGGAACATATTGTGAAACAATTTGATCGGCCACATCAGAGAAAATAGCTCTGATCGTCTCTGAAATATCATTCATCGCCATTAAATCTGTGCGCTGTTTATAAATCACTTTGCGCTGATCATTCGCGACATCGTCAAATTCGAGCAATTGCTTTCGAATATCAAAGTGAAATGTTTCGACTTTGCGCTGTGCATTCTCGATCGCTTTGGTGACCCAACGATGTTCAATCGCATCACCTTCTTTCATGCCTAAACGTTTCATGATGGTGGACACGCGATCGGATGCAAAGATACGCATTAAGTTATCTTGAAAAGACACATAAAACCTCGAAGAACCCGGATCACCCTGACGTCCTGAACGACCACGCAATTGATTATCAATACGTCGGGACTCATGTCGCTCGCTACCAATCATATGCAAACCACCCGACTCGAGCACTAAATCATGGCGCTCTTGCCATTCTCTTCGTAAGCGCGCTTTTTCTTCCTCGCCAGGATTGTCCAATTTTTTGATTTCTGCCTCGACATTACCACCCAATATAATGTCAGTACCGCGACCGGCCATATTTGTCGCAATGGTGACAGCGCCTGGCAACCCGGCTTGCATGACAATTTCTGCTTCGCGCTCATGGTTTTTAGCATTTAATACATTGTGCGGTATTTTTTCTTTTTTTAACATTTCCGATAATAATTCAGAATTTTCAATCGAGGCTGTACCCACTAAAACAGGTTGTTTGTTTAAACGACAATCTTTAATTTCTTCGATGATCGCCGCAAACTTCTCTTGTATCGTCAAAAAAACACGGTCAGGACTATCTTTGCGAATGAGCGGCCGATTCGTCGGAATCACTACCACTTCCAAATTATAAATTTGTTGAAACTCATATGCTTCCGTATCCGCCGTACCCGTCATACCCGCCAATTTATCATACAAGCGAAAATAATTCTGAAACGTAATGGTCGCCAAGGTTTGGTTTTCATTACGAATCTCAACATTCTCTTTTGCCTCGACCGCTTGATGCAATCCATCTGACCAACGACGACCCGGCATCGTTCGACCGGTGTGCTCATCAACAATAACGACTGTTCCATCTTTCACAATATAATCTGTATCGCGCTGATATAATTTATGTGAACGCAACGCGGCATTTAAATGGTGCATTAAAATGATATTGTTTACATCATATAAACTATCACCTTCTTTTAATAATCCTTCTTTATAAAGCAATTCCTCAATATGCTCATGCCCTTCTTCGGTCAAGAACGCTTGTTTTTGCTTCTCATCAAGATAATAATCGCCCAAACCGCCTTCTTCTTCACGTAAGGTGAGCTTTGGAATGAGTTGATTGATTTTTTTATATAAATCAGAACTATCTTCAGAAGAACCTGAAATAATTAACGGCGTTCGCGCTTCATCAATTAAAATCGAATCGACTTCATCGACAATCGCAAAAGAAAGATCGCGTTGAACACGCTCTTCTAATGTAAATGCCATATTGTCGCGCAAATAATCAAAACCAAATTCATTATTGGTTCCGTACGTCACATCGGCCGCATACGCTGCGCGTTTTTCTTCTGGCGTCATGTTGGCTAAGTTCACGCCAACAGTCAGACCTAAAAATTCATAAATCGGTTTCATCCAAGCAGCATCACGTGATGCCAAATAATCATTCACCGTCACAAGATGAACACTGTTACCCGTCAATGCGTTCAAATATACCGGCATCGTTGCGGCAAGCGTTTTACCTTCACCGGTACACATTTCGGCAATTTTGCCATAATGTAAAATCATGCCCCCAATCAACTGCACATCAAATGGACGCAGCCCCAACGTTCGTTTGCTCGCTTCACGCGCTACGGCAAATGCTTCGGGTAAAAGATCGTTTAAGGTTTCATCTTTTCTTAAACGTAATCGAAACTCATCAGTTTTTTTTCGTAATTCTTCATCAGACAGTTGTTCATACTCAGTCTCATACGCATTGACTTGCACGACTGTTTTGTATAATTTTTTAACAATTCGCTCATTGCGGCTACCGCAAAATAGCTTTATAATTCGTGAAACAACGATCATAAAATAACGTCCAATTTAAAAATGTCCAACGATCAGAATTAGTATAACGAGATATGGCCGAGAAACAAGCACCTACATATAAATCCGCGGCAAATGTCTTACAAAATGCCCACTCTGCTTTGGGCTATCTGATGAGTCACGCCAAACAATTACAGGACTGGAATAAAGTACTCTATCGCTATCTGCCAACTAATGAACATAAACATTGCCAAATTGGCGGATTTGAACAAAGAATTTTAACACTCGTCGTGGATTCAGCGACTTGGGCGACTAAATTACGTTATCAAACTCCGGAATTAATCGAAGGCCTCCAGCAAACGCAGGAGTTTCAAAGTCTCAAAGAAATTAAATGCCTGGTGCAACCCAAAAACGATGAGCCTAAAAAAATAACATCCAAACCAATTCTCTCAAAAAAGACACGCCAATTATTACAAGAAACATCGGATGGTATAACAGATCCAGAGCTTAAAACGGCGCTGAGGCATTTATCGCAAAATAAGTAACGTACGTTGGGCCGTAAGGCCCAACAAATTATGTGCGCCAAGCAAGCGTAGCCCGCATGATGTTTTATTCTTGAATGGTTAAAGGCTGGAGATAGGTAATAGGCACTTCAGCAACTGCTTCAAACGTAACATATTCCCACGCAGATTCTGTCGCCAATAATTTTCGCAACAATTTATTATTGATTTCATGGCCTGATTTATAGCCTTTAAAAGCGCCAATGACGCTGGAGCCTAATAAGTATAAATCACCAATCGCATCTAAAATTTTATGTTTGACAAATTCATCTTCGTAACGCAATCCATCTTCGTTTAACACGCGAAAATCATCGATCACGATCGCATTATCTTTGCTGCCGCCTAATGCTAAATTCATCGACTGCATGCGTTCAAAATCAGCCAGAAAACCAAACGTTCTCGCACGACTGACTTCTTTCATATAAGACGTGCTTGAAAAATCTAATACCGCCTGATTCGTTGCTGACTTAAAGATCGGATGATCAAAATCAATTGTAAAGTCAACTTTAAAACCATCAAACGGTTCTAAGCTGGCTTTTTTATCTTTTTCTTTAACGGATACTTTTTCTTTAATGCGTAAAAACCGTTTGGGCGCTTTTTGCATTTTAATGCCAGCGGATTGAATTAAAAAAACAAATGGACCGGCACTGCCATCCATAATAGGTACTTCGGCAGCGGTCACATCGACATAGGCATTATCCACGCCCATACCCGCAAACGCAGATAATAAATGCTCGACGGTTGATACCTTAATATTATTTTTCGCGATCGTAGTAGATAATAATGTATCGCTGACATTTTCGACGCGCGCTGGAATATCGATTGACGCATCAAGATCTGTGCGATGAAATACAATACCCGTATTGGGAGGAGCGGGACGTAATGTCAACTCGGCGCGTTTACCACTATGCACAGTAACACCGGTCGCCTTAATAACATTATTTAATGTTCGCTGATAAACCATCAATCTAATTCTTTATTGACATGAGTAAATGAAT
>MGXQ01000033.1:0-21116 GCA_001801405.1 Gammaproteobacteria bacterium RIFCSPHIGHO2_02_FULL_42_13
TCCGCGGCGTGCAGCGGACTTTCACCGCCTAGAACTGCGCCATGCCTAGCGCACTTATTCCCCGCATTTCGCTTCGCTCCATGCGGGCTACATTCATTTATCAAACCCAATCGCATCTAATCGATCGCGAATAGCAGGATGGGTCGAAAAGAAACTCATCGTTGATTTGATCGGATGAATGTCATTATCAAAAGGATCGAAAATATACGCCGCTTGACGCACATTTTCATGTGTAGTTTTTCCATAGGCCCTTTGATATTGCTCATAATTTTGATCATGATCATTGGCTATTTTCAATAACGCCTTCCCCAATGGTTGATTATCCCGCATCAACTCCACCGAGCCCGCATCTGCCATATATTCACGCGTTCGACTTAAATATAACATCAATAAAATCGTGATCAACGGCAAGACATAACGCAATAAAACAATCACGATCAAAATCCAACCATTTTCGTCTCGATCTCGCCGACTAAACAACGTATTATAAAATAAAATATCAACCATCATTAACATCAGATTACTCAACACAGATACCATCAGCGTCAATTTAATATCGCCATGACGAATATGACTTAATTCATGCGCCATCACTGCTTGCAATTCTTCTCGAGTTAATTTTTGCATAAGCCCACGCGTCACGGCAATCATGGCCGATTTTTCACTATAACCGCTGGCAAACGCATTCAGATAATCCGCTTCAATAATATATATTTTAGGCATATAGCGTAATCCAGCGGCAATTTTTAATTCTTCTACTAGATTATATAATTGCTGCTCTGCCAAATCACTGGCGCCACTCTCCGTCACCGGATGATACGTTGTACCCAACAACATAATACGATCATGCAATGCAAATGTTATCCCTATGGCAATCAGCGCCACGACACCACTTGCAAACGTTATCATCGGAAAAATTTTCAGAGCAATCAGCGCATGAAAAACGGACATAAAATTATTTTGAGAGAATGCGCCATAAATATATAAATCAATGAAAAAACCAATCGCGAGATAAATCAAAACGAACGAGCACATGACCAAAATAGTTTTGCGTTGATTGGCGGCTAATGCGGCGCGCCAATCCATGGCGCGCGCTTGAATATACGGTTTATCGTTCATGGCTGATCACTTATAAATTGACTTTATAATTTTCTTGTTCTTGTATCTTTCCCTCGTCCAACCCCCAGTAAGGAAAATCAAAATTAAGTTTAGCAGACAACGCGGCTACCACCATGGATTGGAAAAACGATTTTTTAGTTGCGTTGTAGCGCTCAATACTATCGTTATATGCTTGTTTCGCAAAAGCTAATTTATTTTCGGTATTGACAATTTCTTCTTGTAACTGCAATGCATTTTTATCAGCTTTTAAATTCGGATATTGCTCAAAGACAAAATTTAAATTCGATGCGATTTTTGAAATTCCATTTTCCGCATCAATACGTGTTTTCTCATCGCCCACTGACGCGGCTGTTTGCGCCTTGTTTCGCAGCGCAACAACATCCTTTAACGTCGTTTGTTCATAATTCATATATTTTTTAACAACATTAATCAAGGATTCAAACACCTTATAACGCCGATCTAATTGAATATCGATTTGTTTCTTGTCATTTTTCACTGCCTCAATTAACTCGATCAATTTGTTATAAATGCCAACAAAAACAAAAAATAACGCAACAATAACAACCAGAAAAATAATCAACGTTTTCACAATTGCCTCTCCTATTTAATTAAATCAACACCGTCAACCGCAATGTCGCCGCATTGCTATATGAATCTGTACCGCCATTACGACTACCATAATCATGATCGCGGTCATATTCAAATGCCAAAATCGTGTTCTGCAAAATACTCACGCCATAACCTGCGCTGACACGCGTCTCTGGTAACTTTAGCGCATTGACACTGGCATTTGTATTATAGGCATCGCGGCTCCACTGATAGCTCACTAATATTTTACTATCGCGCCCCATGCTTTGAAATCGATAACCGGCCGCAACACTCGTCGCACTCGGCTTCGCATTATGCATTCCACGACTATCTTGATACTGAAAATCAACCGGCGAAAATCCACGCAACGCCGTCACATAGCGCACCGCAAAATCAAAGGGGCCTGACAACATATCCAAATGCGCACTTAATCCATTGACTCGCCACGTGTAATATCGAACCGATAAATTATTGCGAATTGCACCCACATCTGCCATATTATTCAAATAACCCGCACCCACATTAACGCCCAATGCATGATGCAAGTTTTCATAGCCAATCGCAGCACCATAATTATTTAAATCATCTGCATTACGGTTCGTATTTTTGGCAACGCCATTAAAAATATATAATGCGCCATAAAATCCACTGTCATCCACAAACCCTAATTGTGCCGCAACCGCTTGCGTTTCTGATAATTGTTGCGTTAACGTCCGCATAATCGGATAGCGATAATATTTGCCAAACGGGATAGATTGCTTACCCGCTCGAAAATAAAAAGGATATTGTTTCAAATTCGAAACATCAATATACGCTTCTTCCATATCGATATTCGTATTCGTCGATGCGACGGGATAATAATAATCGGCTCGCGTGGCATAAAATAATCCGATTTGACCTCTCACCCAATCATTTGCTTTTGCCGCGATATTTAATTTTGTTTGAGCCACTGAAATCTTATCGGACCGAGGATTCATGAAGCTTGGTTTTGTTTTATCTTGCAGCTCAACATTCATCAATCCCGCAAAACCAATGCGATTACCAAACCAATAATAGTTGGGCGTGGGATCATCACGATCTTGTGTAAATTGTTCCAACAGTTGCGTTAAAGATTGCACATCTTTTTCTGGAGCTGTAACTTTTTTCTTCGATGGCTTTTGCACTGCAATCGTGTCGGTTGGTGGCTCATGTTTTTTTGCAAGCACTTGGTTGTACGTCACCGCAAACGAGACATTGGAAAACAAACAAGCCATAAACGCAGGCAATACAATCCGGTGTAACTTCATAAAAATCTCCTCATGATGATCCATAGTAAAACAACCATTGAAAAAAGCAAGAAAATGTAGAAAAAAACTCTTCGCTTTGATAATATCTACGCCTATATTCATCGGAGCATAAGTACATACGAATGAATTCCAGCAAAAAAACATATTGGCTTGATTGCCTTTTTTTAACTGTCCTTTTTGGCGTGCTCTACAGCTTGTTTCTCGGACATTATGCACTTATGTCCCCCGATGAGGGACGTTATGCCGAGATTGGTCGTGAAATGATGACCTCAGGACACTATCTCGTGCCGCGACTCAACCATGTTTTATACTTTGAAAAACCACCCCTCTTCTATTGGCTAACAGCGCTATCCCTAAAATTATTTGGTCTCAACGAATGGGGGGCTCGACTATGGTCTGTCATATTTTCAATCATCGGCTGCCTCATCACCTACATCGTTGCACATGTCTATTATGATCGCAAAACAGGTCTATTCGCCGCAGGCATTCTAGGCACCAGCCTCCTCTATTTCACCATCGGCCACATGGTCACCATCGACATGACCGTCAGCATATTCATCACCGCCACATTGGCGGCTTTTCTCTTGGGCATCCAGACTCCAATCGGATTAAAACGTCGCGGTTATTTTTATTTAGCTGCGCTCTGCGCTGCACTCGCCGTATTAACAAAGGGATTAATCGGGTTTGCATTTCCAATCATGATCATCGGTCTTTGGATTATTCTACTCAACAAATGGGCAGAATTGAAAACATGGTATTTGCCCACAACGATTTTAATTGCTTTATTAATCGCTGCCCCTTGGCATATCTATATGCAAACCAAATACCCGATATTTTTTAATTTTTATTTTATCACGCAACAATTTTCACGATATGCCACCACCTCCGCGCAACGCCAGGAGCCATTTTATTTTTATACGATCACTTTTTTACTCGGTTTCTTCCCCTGGTCTGTCTTCGTGATACAAAGCATTTATCATGCATGGCCGCGCTGGAAACATCGTCATCAGCGCTCAATAGAAATATTTTTGCTTATTTGGTTTTTCAGTATTTTATTGTTTTTTTCATTTTCACAATCTCAATTGATTCCCTATATTATTCCCCTCTTCCCTCCCGCCGCTATTTTAACCGCACGTTACTTTATGCAAAATATGCCTAAAACACGGGGCTTAAACGCTGGATTTATTATTCTGCTTCTATTTGCTTTCTGCGCCTCTGTGGGATTGATTTTAATCCCACACTATTATCCTGCTGCACGACCACGAGCCCTTAAACATGATTTAATTATAACAATCACTGCACTGCTGATCACGACACTGATCGCCTACATAGTGTATTGGCGACGTAAATTCAGACCCGCGCTCATGATGCTAATGATCGGCACTGGCGTAATAGCCATTACCTTGTTACTCGCAATGCCCAATCTTGATAATCGCTCCACAAAACCCTTGGCCAACATCATTATGCGACAGATCAAATCAACTGATGAAGTTTTCACTTATAACCATTATGATCAAGACCTCCCTTTTTATACGAATCGACGGATCGGCGTGGTAGACTGTGCTGGCGAATTAGATTTTGGCATAAACCAAGAAAACGACAGCAGTTGGATGATGCATGATGATGTCTTTTGGCAACGCTGGGAAAATGGAACACGAATCTTTGTGGTGACGGAACTCACAGATTATCAGATGCTGATTCAACAATATCCCCATATAAAATTTTACATACTCGGAAAAACATCCAGAAATATACTGTTTAGCAACCAACCCAACCATTAATGGAGAGAGAAATTATGGCTATTACACTATCGTTTGTATTTTTGTGCATTCTTCTAAATACGGCCGCTCAAATTTTACTCAAAGCAGCTACGAATCATATGGGCACGATCTCGTTTGCCTGGGCGCACCTATGGGCGACTGCCACGCAAATCGCCTTCAACCCCTATCTGATCATAGGCTTAAGTCTTTATGTTTTTAGCGTCATTTTCTGGCTGGTTGTGCTCTCTCGGATTCAAGTCGGCATGGCCTACCCCCTCTCAAGCCTAGGCTATATCACGACTGCAATCGCGGCCGCCTATTTCTTAGGCGAGAACTTTTCCCTCTTGCGCATGATCGGAATTTTTGTGATCATTGGTGGCGTATATCTAGTAGCACAAAGCTGAGAGATCCTATGACAAATGAGTTTTTGCCCTTTTCCAAGCCAACCATCGACCAGGCCACTATCGATGAAGTCGTCAGCTGCCTGAAATCAGGCTGGATTACCACAGGCCCTCGTGTACAAAAATTCGCGAGCATGCTCAAAGAATATCTTGGCGCAAAACATGCCCTACCATTGCTATCAGGCACCGCCGGATTACAACTGTCTCTGATGAGTTTAAATCTAAAACCCGAAGATGAAGTGATCGTTCCTGCATTTACATTCATCGCCAGTGCGAACACTGTCGTACACGCTGGCGCAAAACCCGTTTTCGTCGATGTTGATTTGGCCACACGAAATATCACGGCTGAATTAATTGAACCAGCCATCACAAAAAAAACTCGCGCCATCATGCCCGTACATTTTGCAGGCTTATCGGTTGATCTTGATCCCATTTATGCATTAGCCAAAAAATATAATCTGCGCGTCATCGAAGACGCAGCTCAAGCCATCGGGGCAACCTATAAAAATAAAAAAATCGGTAGCTTCGGCGACACGCAAGTATTTAGTTTCCATCCGAATAAAAACATGACCACCGGCGAAGGTGGTTGCGTTACAACATCCGATGATGAACTAGCACATCAAGTTGAAATCTTGCGATTTCATGGCATTGATCGTACCGACGCGTGGAACCGATTTTCAAAATCCGGTTCACAGCATTACGATGTATCCGTCGCAGGATTTAAATATAACATGATGGACATACAAGCCGCCTTAGGATTACATCAACTGCCAAAGCTCGATGAATTTAATCAACGTCGCACACAACTCGCGTGCCGTTACCTAGAAAAATTAAAAAATTGGCCGCAATTTGATTTACCCGAAGATCCAACACACTATGCGCATGTACATATTTGGCATTTGTTCAATCCCCTGTTAAACCTTGAGCAAGCCCGCATGACACGCGATATATTCCTCGAGAAAATGAAAGATAAAAACATCGGCATTGGTTTCCATTATGATGCCGTGCATTTATTTTCATATTATCAAAAAACATTTGGCTATGAAGCCGGTGACTTTCCCAATACCGAAAACATTGCCTCTCGCATTATGAGCTTGCCACTTTTTCCAACGATGACTGAATCGATACAAGATCACGTGATTGATACCATGCAAACGGTTTTTGAAGAGGCGCTGATGCATGCATAAACCCGAAATCAGCATTGTCGTCCCTATTCATAACGAACAAGAAGTGATTGAATCATTATACGAGCGATTGACCAAGATCATGGACTCGCTCGATCGCCCTTATGAGATTATTTTAGTAAATGACGGTAGCACCGATAACTCAGCAACTTTATTAAATGATCTTGTTAAACGTCGACCCAAAGAATTTCGTATTATTCATTTTAGCGGCAACTATGGACAACATATGGCGATCATGGCGGGATTTGAAAACATGCGCGGCGAAGTCGCCATTATGCTCGATGCCGACATGCAAACGCCACCCGAAGAAATTCCAAAATTAGTGGCGGCTATCGATGAAGGACATGATGTTGTCAATAGTTTCCGTTTAAATCGTCAAGATCATATCTGGCGCAAATTCGTTTCTAAAGCGCATAACATCATTCGCAAAAAAATCACGCCCGCACGCATTAAGATGGAAGATGAAGGATCCATGCTGCGCGCTTATCGTCGCAACATCGTCAAACAAATGACCGCAACCGGCGAAAAATCGACATTTATTACTGCACTCGCCATGATATACGCCGTCAATCCCACTGAAATTGGCGTAAAACATGCAGAACGCACGCTGGGCACATCCAGTTACAATTTATATAAATTAATTCGTTATAATTTTGACATGCTAACCAATTTTTCATTAGTGCCATTACAGATGTTTACATTATTAGGCATTGGCGTTTCAGCTTTTAGTATTTTATTTGTTATTTATTTATTTATTCGCCGACTGATTGTTGGACCTGAAGCAGAAGGCGTCTTTACATTATTCGCCATTGCATTTTTTATCATGGGCTTGATTTTATTAGGCCTCGGCATTATTGGGGAATATGTGGGGCGTATCTATCAAGAATCTCAAAAACGACCACGATTTGTTATTCAAAAAATTGTAGAAGCGGAATAAATTTTTAATCTAAAGGTAAAAAAAATGATGAGCAAAAAGATCTTAATATTAGGCGTTAATGGCTTTATCGGCAATAGCTTAACAGAAAGCATCTTAGCGCAAAAAGACTGGACAGTATATGGAATGGATATGGCCAACAATAAATTGAAAAATTGCCTAGGCCACGAGCGCTTTCACTTTATCGAAGGTGACATCACCATCAATAAAGAATGGATTGAATACCATATCAAAAAATGTGACGTCATATTACCTCTCGTCGCCATCGCCACACCTTCAACTTATGTCACTAATCCACTAGCCGTATTTCACCTCGATTTTGAAGCCAATTTAGAAATCATTCGTCAAATCGTTCATTACAAAAAACGCGTTGTGTTTCCGTCCACATCTGAAGTTTACGGCATGTGTACGGATGAAGAATTCGACGAAGAAACAAGTCCTTTAGTTTTAGGGCCCATCAATAAACCGCGCTGGATTTATTCTGCTTCCAAACAATTAATGGATCGCGTCATTGCGGCTTATGGCATGCAACAAGGATTGAAATATACCTTGTTCAGACCATTCAATTGGATAGGGCCAAAATTAGATAACATTCTTGAACCCAAAGAAGGTGGCTCGCGTGTGTTAACACAATTCTTAGGCAACATCATGCGCGGACAGGATATTCAATTAGTTGATGGCGGCACACAACGCCGCTGCTTTACAGACATTTCGGATGGTGTTGATTGTTTGCTTCGCATCATCGAAAACAAAGAAGGCTGTGCAGATAGCCGTATTTTTAACGTTGGCAATCCAAAAAATGATTTTTCTATCCGCGAACTTGCTGAATTACTCATTAAAATCGTTAAAACTTACCCTGACTATGCCTCACGTGCTGCGCAAACAAAATTAGTTGATGTGGACGGGCACCAATATTATGGCCAAGGTTATCAAGATGTATTGGCACGCGTCCCCGCCATTCATAATGCCAAACAATATTTAGGCTGGGAACCCAAAGTGAATATGGAAACAGCGCTTCGCAAAGCGCTCGATTATTATTTAGCCCCTGAGCGCGCTCACAAAACTGACACCACTGCATAAGTATATGACACAAAAATCAAAAAAAACGTTTTCAATTTATCTCTGGAAATTGCTCAATAATCCATGGATTTTGTCTTTCGCCAGCATTTTAGTCCTGTTCATCATGCTCGGCACAAAAGAACTCTGGACGCAAGAATGGCGCTGGGCCAACATCGCACATCAAATGATGTTGCGTCACGATTATTTTCATCCTTTCTTAGCAAAAAAATTTTATTACGATAAACCACTCATCTCTTATTGGCTGATGATTGCGGCTTCTTATATAACGGGCGGGTTCAACTTGTGGGCGTTGCGATTGCCCGGCGTTATCGCTGCACTAATCACCCTCTGGAGCGTATACGCTCTCGGCAAACGCATCAGCAGCAAACAAACGGGCATGCTTGCCGGCTGGATCTTAATCAGCATGTTTGCATTTCTTTTTTGGGCGCGCGTTGCCAACACGGACATGCTGAATATCGCCGGCATTATGGTTGCCCTCGCTTGGTATTTTGCGCATCGCGATCGCCCTACTTTTTTCAGCTACCTTGTTTTTTTTATTATCCTCGCCATTGCTGCATTACTCAAAGGACTCATTGCACCCGTGCTCGTGCTGGTCGCTCTCACACCAGATTTACTATACGACAATAATTGGCAAAAACATCTTAAATTATCAATGCTCGCCGCCTTAATCATCGGCATTTTAATTTACTTTTTACATTTTGGATTGCAATATTATTTTAATCCCAACAACGATACCGTTAGCGGTTTACATTTAGTCTATCAAGAAAACTTTTTGCGATTTTTTAAACCCTTCGATCATGAAGGCGGCATCTCTACTTACTTTCTCGCCTTACCGCTTTACAGCTTTCCGTGGATATTTTTTTATATCGTTGCTATTGGGGACACTCTAAAACATTGGAAACAAAAAACCGTTTGGTCGCGCTGGCTCGCTTGGGCAAACTTACTGATATTCGCATTTTTTACCGCCAGCGGATCAAGACGTAATTATTACATACTTCCCATGTTGCCTTTTGTCGCATTATTCATCGCAGATTGGGTTTATAATCATGTCGATGCATTTACAAAACGCAAAAAATGGGCGAGTTATACAGCAACAAGTTTTTTTATAATCAACTTAATCATACTCGGGATTTTATATCCCATTGCATATAACGGCGGCGGATTAGTTCCCTTTGCAAAAGAGGTGCGACAAACGGCAACACAAATCAAGCCTTGGAAAGATTGGACGATCAGCATTCTCGACGCACAAAGCCGAACATTTTTTTATTTGAATTCACCCAACTTAGTTCAATTTATCGATGCAAAAAATGACGCACAAGAACATCCCACGCGAAAAACGCTTTTATTAAGCTTCCCTATCTTAAAAAACAATCCGAATCATCATATTTTGATTATCCGAAAAAGTTACTTGCCATACATTCAAGATATTTTACCGAAATATACAATGATAGCAGAACCCTTGAATTTATTAGACCGCTGGGTTAATGAGGATGATCCTTCACTTCCGGTGGCGTTGGTACCGAAGGCATTCTCTTCCAGCTAATTACGCCCCAGGATGCTCTGGTGAAAAATAAGCTGGTTCAGCTTCAGCAGCTTGTTTTTCCGCTAATTGTTCGGCAACTCTTTCTTCGAAATGGGAAAGACAAATACAGGATAATCTCTTAATAGCGTCCGAATGCGCTTTTAAATCAAGAAATGATAAATTTAAAGCTCGTTCTATCGTAAAATGGTCGCCCACAGCCCCCTTTGCGATCCAATCTACACGATTCACAGCAACACATGAAATATTTGCCTGTGTCATTCTTTCCCATAATGTACTTCGTGCCTGCCGACTGGATTTCATATCTGAATATTTTTCTGCAATAGCCCTAATATGAGATAATAACGCTATAATAAGTTTTGGGTTGTCAGGATAACAATCAAACAATTGCTCGAAACGATAATAGATGATCCCGACAACACTGTATAAGATATCTGTTTTCCAAAATTCATTCTCTTTATCAGTAGCAGATCTCATAAATTCTGCACAAATTATGTCAATCGGATCTTTTGGCATATTATTTACCTCTCATGCTGAATCCCGCAGCAGCAAATACTGGAGAATCGGATAAAGATACTATCTTCCTTTCAATCAAAGAAGAAAATTGCTCCTCGATTGCCTCAGCACTGATTTTTTGAAACACGTTTCTTTTTTTCTGTAATCCCTGAGACAATGTATGAATTTTCTGTTGTCGCTCTTGTTCCAGTTTTTCTTTTATATGCTCATCACGATTATGTCGACTAGCATGTTCTTGCGTTGTCTTTTCTAACTCACCTAATGCTGTTTCCATTTTACCATAAAAATCGACAATTGCTGTGATATCATCATGATCTGCAATCTCTACCCTAGTATGCCGCTCATGAAGCGTTTCCATTAATCCCTGAATTCTTTGTTGGTATAATTCTTTGTCATCTTTACTCAGCACGCGGTATTTATAACTGTCTATCAATCCAGGATACACTAGAGTCGGTTGCACTCTTAACAACTCTATTCGCAACAAAATATCCACAATTTCTGTCGCCATATTGTGACTAACCACGAGCAGGTAATCTTGTTCTAACTCGCTTAAATCCTCTCCTGCTTGTACACGATCTATTAATCTATCTAAATCACATGAAAGAAATGCCTCGTAAGCATCATCCCCCTGCTCCCGATATTTCTTATCAACTTTATCCGCTTTAAGCTGACTCTCTTTCAAAAAATGATCCACTGGTTCCCACTCAAATCGTTCTCGTGGAATACTAAAACGACCTGCTTCGTCCATTTTCCAATCCCACCTGGGATTAACCGCGAGCGGAAAACCTTTAGCTCTTTGCTCATTCACAAATGTACAAACCGTTTCTTCGCTACCCGTTAACATTTCAATTCGCCCATCTGGATAAAAACAGGGATAGGTTTCCTCCGGCTCAAACTTTTGAGGTACGGGACTATTGGCTTCCGGGCCATGATTAATCGTCCAACCGGTTGCATCTCTCAAATACGCCAGCATAGCACGTTGTGCTTCTGTTGCACGACCCATTGTTCCGTGTGTTGCAATGTCTCGTGCGGTGGTATTGCGATCTGTTTCATGACGGCATAAGGTCGCATCCGTAAACCCATCCACTGCCGTTTGTAATGCAGCCATAGATTCAAATGGTTCTGTCAACGCTAATACGCCAAACGAGTCTGTTGCCAATTCCGTCTTTTGCATAAAAGGATGAACACGTAATGCAACTGATGCCCCTTCATCGTAATCAGCCGTTACCATGCGTGGTGTTTTACGTCGCACCATTCGTTCTTCATTTAATTCAAACTGCTGATAGGCCATAATTTGTAACGGCGTTGCATTCAATCCTTCTGGTAACCCAGCTTCTCCATACGATCGATCAAACGCATGCGTTGTGGTATTATAAGCAATATATTCACCCTCTTTTTCAATAACAAAAATAGGTTGATTATCTTTGCCAAAAACCACGTCTGGACGATGTAATCCAACAACATTTTTATCTTGTTCTTGTTTTTCTGGAGTAACCAAGTAGTAAACGGAATATTCTTTCTCATCAGACAATTTAGTGGTGTATTGAACCGGAACTTGTTTGGGTAGCGCATTGGCCGTTTCGATATAAGATCGATATTGTTCTAAATCTTTAAACGCAATCTTTTGATCCATTTTGGCCTCTAACGCAGTTACCGCTATTCTCGCCTGTTTAATTTTTGCGGAAATCACTGCATCAGGATAAGCTTCTTCAATCGCGGCATCTGCGGTTTTTTGTGTATCATATAACTCGTTCACAAAATCCATATTCGATTGATAATATGCGAGGCTGTGAGTGTCATACGCAGCAGGATCTTTCATCAACTTGCTTAATCGCACATCCACCGGAATTAAGCCGGCAATACAATCAAAGCGTGACGATTTACCTTTGGTCAACAAGGCTTTGCCTTGCCCGCCTTTCAATAACCACGCTTGCGCTTCTAAATTAATAGGGCGATACCAAGACACCATGCCATTAGCAACAACGATATCACGTACAAGCTGTTGATGCTCAAACAACATCCCTGTGCGCACATCTAAACTTTTTAAATGATTGTCGAGTAATTTCCACTGCCAAATAAATTTCCACACTGAAAAATCTAATTCCGCTAATTCAGCGCCTGCTTTTGTTGATCGGCCAGCAACTGAAGCTAAAATTTTGGCTTCTAATTTAGCTTTCTCTTCGCGCAGTCGTTCTTTGGCTGATACGACTTGCTCTGAGACTGGTGCTTCCGCCAAAGGGGCTGCTTCAACCGCTGCGCCTGCTGCACTTCTTGGTCTTTTTTCTTCTTCTGGATGTGGCAGTTCTTCCCGCTGTCGTTTTGCAGCTTCTTCGCGTAATTGTGTACGTCGTTCAGCGCGAACTGCTCGCATGTGGGCTAAATCTTGGAAAAAATAGGAAGAAGCTGCTGCGGCAACTGGTTGTGGTTGAGCGGCCTTGCGTGATCTCTTCTTTGGCGGCATATTTATCTCTTTTTGTGATATTAAAAAATACGTTTGCCGTCCATAGCGATCTATCTTACAGGAATGATTATAGCATATTCAGGGCGTGTTGTAATCCAAAAATTTAAGAGGTTATTCTGTCCATTAATAACAATCACCGCGGCACTAAATACTTTTTCCCCTGCCCAATTAAATCCGCCCTGCCCATGCGCTTTAATGCGTCGCGAATCAAAGGCCAGTTTTTGGGATCATGATAACGTAAAAATGCTTTATGTAATCGACGTGTCTTTGCATTTTTAGGAACGAATACCGTCTCGCTTGTTTCAGTTATTTTATGCAATGGATTTTTTTTCGTCGCATACATCGCTGTGGCCAACGTCATCGGTGTCGGCAAAAAGTTTTGAACTTTATCTAACCGAAAATTATTTTTTTTCAGCCACAATGCCAATTCCAACATGTCTTCATCCGTCGTGCCGGGATGCGCCGCAATAAAATATGGAATTAAATATTGTTCTTTGCCTGCTTCGCGCGAAAATTTATCGAATAACTTTTTAAATTCATCATAATAATGAATATCGGTCTTCATCATTTTAGATAATGGCTCTTTCGCAACATGTTCCGGCGCAATTTTTAAATAACCGCCCACATGATGCGTGACCAGCTCTTTAATATACGCCGGCGATTTTAACGCCAAATCATAACGCACACCTGAGCCAATTAAAATTTTCTTTACGCCTGACACCGCGCGCGCTTTTTGATATAAATGAATTAGCGGCTCATGATCGGTATTCATGTTTTTACAAACGTTCGGATAAATACAAGAAAGTCGTCGACAGATGGATTCGATTTTAGGATCTTTACATTTTAATCGATACATATTAGCGGTGGGCCCGCCCATATCAGAAATAATACCGGTAAACCCCTGCGTTTTGTCCCGAATTTCTTCGATTTCATGCAACACCGATTCTTCTGAGCGACTTTGAATAATGCGTCCCTCATGCGAAGCAATCGAGCAAAACGTACAGCCACCAAAACACCCACGCATAATATTAATTGAAAAGCGAATCATTTCATACGCTGGAATATTTACATCACCATACGAAGAATGTGGCCGGCGCGTGTACGGCAACGCATAAATTCCATCTAATTCTTTTGTATCGAGCGGTAATGGCGGCGGATTCATCCAAACAAATCGATCACCCTGTTGCTGCACGATTGATTTTGCATTACCCGGATTGGTCTCTAACTGTAAAGCGCGAACCGACTTCGCATATAATAATGGCGACGCTTTCACTTTTTCAAATGACGGTAATTGCACGGCGTCACCGGTTAACTCTTTTTTAATCACAGCCGTGCCACGCAAATTCGTAATATCAGCAATGTTTTCTTTTTTTCCCAACCGATGTGCAACGTCTATAAGCGCGCGCTCTGCATTTCCATAAATCAACATGTCCGCTTTTGAATCGATCAAAATTGATCGACGCATTTTGTCCGACCAATAATCATAATGTGCGGCGCGACGCAATGACGCTTCCATTCCACCAATAATAATCGGCGTTTTTGAATAAGCTTCTCGGCAACGTTGCGAATAAACTAACACAGCACGATCGGGACGCTTATGCGGAACGCCACCTGGCGTATACGCATCATCCGAACGCACTTTGCGATCAGCAGTATAGTGATTCACCATCGAATCCATATTGCCCGACGTAATGCCAAAAAATAAATTTGGCTCACCTAATATTTTAAACGGCTCCGCACTCTGCCAATCCGGCTGACTGATAATGCCCACACGAAAGCCTTGCGCCTCAAGAAGCCGCCCAATGAGCGCCATCCCAAAGCTCGGATGATCCACATACGCATCACCCGTCACAATAATGATATCGCAACTGTCCCAGCCAAGCGCGTCCATTTCCGCACGCGACATCGGCAGCTCTGGCGCAACGCCAAACCGCTCGGCCCAATATTTATGATAGGAGAATAGTTGAGTCATAGAAGGAGTTTACGGGAAAGCACAAAGCCTGTCATTAGCAACATCAGTAAGATATTTTTTGCCATCAGCCGCCTCCAATCTCAGTCGGTGACAATTTGTCACCGACTGACAGCTTTCTTTTTTTTAGACGTATGCGTATTTTGAATATGTGCTTACATAAAACCGAAGAAACTACTTGCGACACAACCGATTGCGCGCTCCCAGATTAGTATCATCTTGGAGCAGGTCCCTCCCCTCCGGGCAAGGTTGCTGGCTCAACACTACCAACTGCTCTAGCACCATGACGCCCTTGTATCGTATCAGCTACTGCGCTATACACAGGAGCTCCGCCATGAACACCTGCGGCCATGGGAGGATCCAATGATGTATGTTGCACACCGACTATTAAGCTATCAACTCCATTTAGTTGTTCTGGCGGTTGTGGTGCCGCTGCCGGAGGCACTGCGACCGCTCGAGCACGACTCGTAAAATAACCTGAATCAATAAGACGTCGAAGTGTTTCTTGAACTCGCGCTGCTTGCGGTGTTTCCCTCTCGGCATTCGTCGCCTGCAATAGACCATCCAATCGATCGACCATTGCTGGAAACCAGGGAAAAACCACTAAAAATGGGGCTGACTCTATGGATAATGAATGAATTACAATATCAGCGGGAACTTCCTCGTCTTTCGGTCGACATAAGAAATAACCAGCAAGCGCTCGACGATCCTGATGCGCAACTTCAGCTGCACCTGCGGCCGCACCAATTGCTAATGGACGATCAACTGACGGACGATAATCTACTCTTTGGTCACCGGTTAAATAACGATTTAACAATTCGTAAAACCAAAAAATAAAACTTTTTCGGTCACCCATTTTCGCAATCGCCATAAAACGATACTGCATCAAAAGACGAACATCCTGTATTTTTAAATGGGTCTCTTCTTTCTCTTTGTCATCAAATTGGTGAAAGTTAAAAACAGTATGGCCTAAAAAAGCAGCCATATCGAGCGTTCCACTTGTGTTTCCAACAACACATAATAATCTCGGCCCCAACGCTTTCATTCGTTGCAAAAGCAAAAGATGTCGAATTTTATAATCGCCGACACAATCTCGCTGCTCTTCCACCGTAAATTTAAGCGTTCGATCACGTTTTGTGGTTAACTTAGCAAGATCAATAGCCGTATTAAATACAAACGTCATAGAAGGAAAAAGATGTTTTTTATACCAAACAAGCTCATCTGATGAAATACCTAATTTTTTGTAACGATTACCATCCCATTTCTTTGAATCGATGACCAAAACCCATAAACAGAGATGAAGGCGATCACACAGCTCTTTTAATGCTTTAACTTCCGGATAAGAAAGATCATGCTTATCGTTGGCCTGGCCCGTATTTCGCCAATTCAAAACCACAATAGGGCGACCTTCTGCGCGACCGACAGCCGCTTGTATTTGGTCTGTTACCCAAGTATTCATCTCTTCGGTCACGCCATTGCTATCTACCTCTAAAGCGAGCTGACGCGAAATCTGTTCAGTGGTTGTATTAAATCCATGCATCTCTAGATGACGACAGATCAATGTCGTCGTCGCCTTTTGATCCAAAAGAGCGGCTCGACTCCCTTGACACACCTGCTTCACCAGATTGGCTAAACGCGCCGGCGTCGGATTTGAACAACTCACAGGGTCTTGCCGATTAAGCTGAACTTGATCAGTAAATCCCAGATGATCCGCAAAACCTTTTGCGCGCAAAGCATGAATCTCTGTATCCGGTGTATCATACTGAATAGTCACATCCGGTAACGCGTAATCACCTTCTCGGCACAAAGCCAAATAACTTACAATATGATAAATATCGCCAGAACTTTGACAAGCAGGAGAACCAATAATATATCTTAATCTTCCCCAGATGGGGGGATCCAAATAAAGCCATTGTTGATGAGCAGGACGATGTAAAACCAGCTCTTCATCCGCCATTTCTTCCGAAATTTTAGCTTTACCTCTTAGCATAAAATGTTATTTTCCTATAGTTTTATATCATTTGAATAAATCTTCAAGTGTAACAACGCCACTCAGCAACTCTTCTGCATAAAAATTATTTTTTAGCCCCATGGTAGTTATCATCACAATAAATAATTGCTTTTTTGTTCGGGTCTGTTTCTTAAAAACATCCATTTTTCGTTTTAGATTATTAACATAATCTTTTGTTATGACATAGGGTTTTGTATTGTATTTAATTTCACAAATGGTAATTGCATTGTCTTTTCTATCAAATAAAAGATCAATTTGTGCGCCTTCGTTTTATCGCCCTTTCTTGGTACATAGCGCCATGAATCTGCCATCGTCGACCGCACAAACAAAGAAATTCAGGTCGGTTAGAATCAAGCATTTGCTGTAAAATTGTAATCTCATCTTTTCTGCTAACAAGATCCATCACTTTTCCCTATGTTGTGTTAACCTGCGCATTATGGTTTTATCATATTAAGCAGGTAAAACAACTTTTTTGCATTAACCCGCGCATTATATTTAAACCATATGGCGCAGGTTAGCACAGATTAAGACGGCACGGTATTTTTTCTTTTTAGAACAATGGGTTAAGTGTCGTATTAATATTCACCTTCACCTCTGCTTGATCGTCAAAAGTGAAGATTAAAAGTAACACCGGTAACCGATTGATTTCTATGTTAATTTATGCCAACATTATTGAAAAGCAACTGAACCGGATTAAAAAAAGGAGACTATAATGCCATTTCGCAATAACGGAACATTTTTAGAAAATATTATCTTAGTAGCAATATCCGCATATGCAATAGACAAAGCCGATTTAGATTTTGTCAATAGTTTTGCAATGCCTCCATTATCTCACTGGGTGGATGATTCGCATGATAGTGCCATGTCCCCAGAATTTTTGTCAAAGCTAATAAGTATGGATTTGCACGGCTCTTTATCCAGTTACCCAGCATTATTACAGCGATGTCTTCAAGCAGATGCGGGTTATGGCCCAAATGGTGCGTTTTTGCTCGTTTTACTAGCAGCTCGACAGAATAAAAATATCAGAATGTGGCTGAATGATATTCCGGATGGAAGATATGGTGACGCAACAGTAGATTTGAGGCAAATAGCCCAAATGGCAAATAAAATACTTGGTGATCAATCAACATGTAAGATGGATATAACCGTATGTTCTACTTCTTATCCTGCTTCTTTGTTATCTTTATGCAATACATTAAAAACGTGGACCGATAGTGCATCCAGTGCAATACTTATTGCTTATCTTGATCCTTGGTATTACCGTATTACACCTGAGCGATCAGATAGCACTTCTTCGTCTGATCATCAACAATGGCTGAAATTCATCACTTCAGCAGGACATGATGTTGTTATCTCTATTCATTTTACCGCAAATTTTGATAGATTATTTTTGCAGAAAGAGCTTAAACAAATGTATCAAGATGGTCTTAAGTTTGGGTTTGATGGAAATATTGCATTCGTATTAGATTATTTTGCTGTGTCGGTGTCCGTTTTCGATAAATTAGGTAGAGCCTTAATTATCGATGAAATATACGATAATATTATTAACTCGCTTATGTATTATAGTAGTTTGAATGAAGAGTTTTCGCCACAACAAGTAATGATTAGTAGAAACGGAGAAAAGTTTACCGAATTAAATTTAGAAGTTATGACAAGCAAGGTGCGAGGGGTTTAACCGCATATAGCTCAACACTCTAAAAATAATTTATTTATCAAGAGACCAAACCTTACGGCTTTGATCGCAGCGTTGCTAACATGTCTTAGAGTTATAGTCATAGAATAAATACCATGCGTCGATTAAACACGCGCTGGGAGCAAGAGCATGCCCTCTGGCGCCAGCTATCATAGCAACTATGCTTGCTTTATTGTTTTTTAATCCCGTATTCCGCTTCGCTCCATACAGGCTACGCTTGTTACCTCTTCTTTTTTTCACCCTCAGCTTCAGGGGGCGAAACAACTTCCTTCATTCAACTCTATCGTATATTTCTAACGCTCTTGGAAGGCAAGCTGTAACTCCCTTTAATCCATTAGTCGTCAAAGTCAACAAAATAGTATCCTTTATCTCATCCCGAGTCGCTCCTAGTTTTTTTGCCATTGGCACATGAAATTCAACAGCAAGAATATCTCCTTGAGCTACTTTTATTCCAATGTATATGAGTTGTTTCGTTTTTGGATCAAGACCTCTTGATTGAATCAAAGATCGAACTAATCCATCAAAAGCAGCCGCAATTTCTGGCGCCTCTTCTTGAAAAACAGAAAATGGACTGTGAAATGACATAATATCCTCCTACTGATTAATTACCATATTAAATTCAAAAGTTTTTTAACTTCTAAACGAATTCCTTTTAGAAAATCCAGCGCATTAAAAAATGGACCGATATTTTTTGTCCAAAACACGAAAGCCTGGACTTCGTCTTTTGTGAGCTCAACTCGGTATGGTTTATTGCTGTATGGATTAATTACCTTGCAATAACCTGCACTTAACCGATTTTTAAACCACTTGCCGTAAAAAGCGGGAATATCTGTTCTATAACTTGCAGAGATAATCATTTGGTTCCTCTAAATACAATATAGGGAGGCTTTTCCCATTCAGCATATTGTACAGGTGGCGTAGTTGCTATCGGTATATCAAATTATGTATCTCCATCTAACACTCTCGAAAAATTGACATCTTCCCGTAATCCAAAATCCCATTCTTGGTGAAATTCTTCTAGAAAAGAAACCATTTGTTGATGCCTCGTTTTAGCTATTTCCATTGCTATATCTGTATTCATTCTGTCCTTAAGAAGCAATAGTTTTTCATGAAAATGAGCAATCGTGCTTGATTGTCTTTGATTATATTCCAATACAGAAGCATGAAATGATGGACTCTCGGAAGGATCATAAATTTGACGATGTCTATATCCACCAAAAGCAAAAGTTCGCGCGATACCAATGGCACCAATAGAATCTAAACGATCAGCGTCTTGAACAATTTGCCCATTCATATTAAGGCAGGTATCGGAAACTCCTGCTCCTTTAAATGAAATGCCTTTTATTATAGCGCATACTTCGTTTACAATATTAGAATCTACGCTTCCCAATGATTCGAGCCATTTTCTTGCCACTGTTGGGCCAACATCCTCATCACCACCGTGAAATTTCCAGTCTGCAATATCGTGTAAAAGTGCTGCCAACTCTATAACAAATGGATTTAGATCTGTTGGGTCATCTATATTATTTACAATATACAAAGCCATATTGCGAACCCTGTTTGCATGCCACCAATCATGCCCCGTAGGTTCTTTACCTAATTGTTTTTTAACAAATTCTTCTGTCACACGTATGATTTCTTCTTGTTCCATATTTATCATCTTTTTGCCTACTGTTTATAAAGATACAATTAATCACACCGGACTATCAACATCCACAAACTGACATTGCACGTTGAATTTTTCCGCTATATGTTCGCCGAGCGCTTTGACGCCATAACGTTCCGTCGCATGATGACCGGCAACAAATAGATGCATACCATATTCTCGTGCCACATGCACGATCGATTCGGTCACTTCACCGGTTAAATATGCATCGAAATTGCAATCAACAATTTCCCCAATATAAGAACCCGCGCCACCACTACACCAGGCAATCGATGAAATCTTTTCAGATCGACCAGGAATATAAAGTGGCTCTCGATGCAATTTATTTTTGAGTTGCTGACAAAACATTTTGCCATCGACGGCTTTTGATAATTTGCCTTTCCAAACCAAACTCGACGAAGTCATTGACGGCATGCGATCTTCAACCACAAAATCAAATAATTTTGCCAACTGTGCATTGTTACCATAAATCGGATGCGCATCCAATGGCAAATGATAACCGATTAAATTAATATTATGATTTAATAACGTTTGTAACCGATTCTTTTTAATGCCGATCACGCGCGGATCTTCATCTTGCCAAAAAAATCCATGATGCACAAAAACCAAATCCGCCTCTTGTTTAACTGCCTCATCAAATAAGGCTTGGTTTGCTGTTACACCAGTAATAATACGCTCGATTTTTTCCTTTCCCTCGACTTGCAAACCATTGGGCGCATAATCGTGAAATAATTCGGGTTTTAATAATCGGTTTAAATAGTGTAATAACTCATCGCGTGTAATCATCCTGTTGCCTCATACATTATTAATCCCCTCAGACGAATATTATATATTCTACCAAATACGCTTTAATTATCACGGATGTCCAGCCGGCCCGGCTCCCTCCTCGTCTTCTGACAACACATCAG
>MGXQ01000033.1:21159-43522 GCA_001801405.1 Gammaproteobacteria bacterium RIFCSPHIGHO2_02_FULL_42_13
GTCAGCATTAAGCGCGACCGCATCGAATGCTACCCTTAAATCTCGCAACATCGCATCATCTCGTTCTTCACGTACATACCTTGCCGCTCTTCTTGTACGTACTGTCGGCGCCCCTCTTTCATCCGATGCGCTCACGAATAGCGTATATTGATATACGCCGCCATCTGCGTCAGCCAAATAATCTGCCTCCAACAAACGATGACCAAATTGCATATAATTCGCCGAAAAAATACGCTGTCGTGTCTCCGGCGCTTTAATATCAACTTGCGCAATATCACCGATTACCACGATTCCATGGTGCCCATCAATTTGATTCGCTGTATAACTGGTATACATATGAATGCCATTTCTAGGCGAATGCGTAAAACGCAGCGTGGATGCAGGCGCCTGCCTCACACGTAATTCATTTTGTAACAAAGATAAAAAAGAAACAATTTGCCCATCCACCTGTGTGTTTTGCATGCCAACCATCGATGTTTCACACACACCGCACGCTGTTTTAGTAGAATGCAAATGTAATCCCACAGAATACACTTTAACTTGATCGCCATAATTTGCTAAACCGCGTCCACGAATTGTAGTCGTTAATCGACTGACAAGCTCTTGCACACCCGTCCGCGTATTTAAGTACATATACAACCATTGTTCACTGTGACGGATCGCTTGGGCCATCCCTTGCCCTCCACGAAAAGCTGGATTTCGTGGCCCACAAGTATATTCACCTAATTTTGCTTGCCCTCTTCGAAACAAACTAGACATATAAGCATAGGTCTCTGCTCTTCCGTCCACACTAGGATTATAAGGTCGCCTACGCGGATCTTCTGCTAAATCCCGTCGCACAGCTGCACACGCATTTGTAAAACTATACACTTCTGCACTGGGCACTTTAATCGGAAACGTGATGCCGACACGACGGTGTTGATCTGCTTGACGATCCCCCACCGATACTTCAAATGTAATAGCTGCTACGACATAATTTTGCGCCCCGACGTTAACAGCCACACCACGCATCTGATTTTCTACTAACCTTAAATTTCTGTGAATCTCCGCAATATTTAAATCGAAATTCTTATGCGGATGCTGTGCAGAATGATGAAAAAACACGCAGGCGGGAGCAGCATCAACGCCGGCGCCCAGCATCGCCATATGACGCGTCGGACAATCGCCATGTCCAGGATTAAAAACTCCTCCCCCCACTCTTCTTGGCGGCATATATCCTCCTATTTTGTATTGCCTTGCAACTCAGCTCAGAGGACGCAAAACGTTCATCTGATCCTATATGATTCATCATTTCTTCTAATAAATGCCATTCTAACGATGAATATCTGCTCACCTCTGAGCTGAGTATTACGAAACCCGTTTAATCTTCGCCCCTAACTGCGCCAGTTTTGATTATTTTAACCGCCTAAAAATTTCAAGGATGCTATTTTTATCAAGCTTGGAAAAAGCAAACCATTTTTTGCCTAGATCTTTTAATGAGGCTCCAATAAGATAGATCTCTTTTTCATCCAATATAAGAAAGCGATCATGAGAACTACTAAATTCATGAGCTTCAATTGAGCTATATTGCTCATTGTGCTTTGCAAGATCAAGCTGCAGTTGTTTAGAAATATTTTTGCTATAAATTATTGCCCTGCAGTTCTTTGATCTCTTAAAAATCAGCGTTAAGACTGATTCATCAATATAATTATCAATTAAGATTATAGACTTCGTTGCTTGTTTGATTAGTTTGGAGATAAATATATAGGCATCAAACACTTGCCCATCAAAAAATATACCTGTTTGAGGCTTAATATTTTTATCTTCAATGGCTTGAAAAATATGTTCCAACTTGCTTGTTGTTATCAATTGTTGTTTTTCAAGGCGATCAACCCTCTGCAGCACAAGAGCATTATTTGCCACTAACCGTCTCATTTGAACAAAAGCTTCCATAATTTGGATGCTGATTTTGATGGCTTGCTTACTTTTTAGCACAGCAGATAACATTGCCACACCTTGCTCAGTAAAAACATACGGCTTATACCTTCGTCCACCCCAGCTTGAGGTCACGATTTGTGACCTCAAGTTGCCAAACTCCTCATCACTCAGTTGAAATTTAAAGTGCTTTGGGAAGCGCAATTCATTTCTCTTAACTGCTTGATTGAAAATCTTTGTCTCAACACCATATATTTCAGACAAATCTCGATCCAGCATCACCTGCATGCCTCTAATCAAGTGTATTTTATCACGTATATTTTGTTTGCTAGGGATACTAATTTGTGTATTCATGATTTATTTGTCTTCCAACCGTAACCCCTGTCATTATATGCGAATCAATAAAATATAAGAAGCACCATTATCTTATTATCTGCAATTCATACAGTGCAAAGATCTATGGATCCCCGACAGGCTTCACCTTCGGTGGTGATAAAGAAACACTACGAAACCCGTTTAATCTTCGCCCCTAACTGCGCGAGCTTTTCTTCAATGCGTTCATAACCACGATCAATATGATAAATACGATCAATAATGGTTTTGCCCTCTGCCGCCAAGCCCGCCAACACCAAACTCGCTGATGCGCGTAAATCGGTGGCCATTAAAGGTGCGCCTGTTAATTTTGGAATCCCCTGACAAATTGCTGTATTGCCTTGCAACTGAATTTTTGCGCCCATACGATGTAATTCTTGAATATGCATGAAACGATTTTCAAAAATGTTTTCAACTATACGACTTTCCCCATCTGCAATCGAATTCAATGCCAAAAATTGTGCCTGCATGTCCGTGGCAAATCCAGGATAAGGCGCTGTCATAATATCGACAGCCTTGGGTCGCTTGTTCGTCATATCCAACGAAATCCAATCATCGCCAACTTCAATATCTGCGCCACCCAATCGTAATTTTTCAATTACAACGGTCAATGTATCAGGACGCACATGCGTTAATTTAATTTTTCCACCTGTAATCGCTGCGGCCACTAAATAAGTGCCCGCCTCAATGCGATCCGGTAAAATCGAATAAGAACCGCCAGACAATCGATCAACACCATTAATCACAATAGTATCAGTGCCTGCTCCTTGAATATCTGCACCCAACATTAATAAAAAATTGGCCAAGTCAATGACTTCTGGCTCACGCGCAGCATTGTGCAGCACAGTTTGCCCCTTTGCCAACACTGCCGCCATCATGAGATTTTCTGTACCTGTCACTGTGACCAAATTAAATGTAAATGAAGCCCCTTTCAATCCCTCTGGCGCACGCGCACGAATATAGCCCTCTTTCAGCATAATATCCGCACCCATCGCTTGTAATCCATTGATATGCAAATCAACGGGGCGCGTACCGATCGCACACCCTCCCGGCAATGAAACATCGGCACTACCATACCGCGTGAGTAAAGGACCCAAAACTAAAATAGACGCGCGCATCGTCTTAACCAATTCATAAGGCGCTATAAACGATGAAATATTACGGGTATCAATTTCAACTTCACAAGACTCATCCAAGGTCACATCCACACCCATCAATCCCAATAATTCGATAATGGTCGTCACGTCCTGTAAATGCGGTAAATTTTTAATTTTGACAGGCTCATAGGCCAACAAGGAAGCGGTTAAAATCGGCAAAGCTGCATTTTTTGCGCCCGAAATATGCACTTCTCCGCGCAATGGGATACCGCCTTGAATATGTAATTTTTCCATAAAAGCCAACAGTTGATAGATAAAAAAGATTGGAAAAAATCTTACAAAACATAAAGTTGGTGGGCCGTGAGCGATTCGAACGCTCGACCAACAAGTTAAAAGCCTGCTGCTCTACCGACTGAGCTAACGGCCCCCACCACAACGCTTTTGTCATGCCGCAAGATGACGAATTCTTTAGTACCGCTATACTACCAATTCTTAACCAAATCTCAAGAATTATTGCCTTTCAAACCAAGCACCAAATATGCTCAAAAAATACACAGTAAAAGACGCAATTTTAGATGCAAAAACAATTTTTTATTCTATAATAAGCTTTTCTACCACTTAAGGACAAACGCTATGAAAAAAATCCTCGTTCTATCTATCGGCATCTTATCATTATTAATGATCTCCAATGTTTTTGCTCTCAAACGCTTACTCTCACATGGGGGTGGTGTCGTCACGCAAAAAAATTCTACCGCAATCACCAGCTGTGATGACATCACAGCAATTAATGGTAAATGGATCGGCAACGTAGCGGGCGGGCTTTCGACCGCATTAACAATCGATTTAGAATTTGCTTCTCCTGACTCAGGCGGAAATTCTTATGGATCCTATTCATATTTTAACGGCGCATTTGCAGGCACATTGCAGCCTCTTGAATGTACACAAAACTCAGACAATACCATCACCATTACCGGCAGCGGCGCGGATGCTAATCTGATACTCAACAGTGGTAACACCGCGTTCACAATACAACCCGGCAGCACATTGACAGATCGTTCTAGCAAAAAACAACCTGTAACCGGCACATTAAAACGAGCTTAACTGTTTTGTTTTAAACCCGCTAAATGGCTTTGCGCGGCGCTTGCCGCCGCGCTTTGCGGGAATTGTTTAATCACTTTTTCCCACCACTCTTGCGCCTCTTGATAATTCGCATCGGCGTAAGCCAATAAACCAATTTGCAACATGGCATCAGGCGCTTTATTCGACGTTGAATATTGTTTAGCAACAATTAAATAATAATTTCGTGCCTGCGCATTTTCGCCCGAAATCATCGACAATTGCGCCAACCAATAATTGGCATTTGCCGCATATTGGCCCTTTGGGTATTGCTTCAAATAATCCTGCATCGCCGGAATCGCATCACTATATTGTTTATTTTGCACCAATTGATACGCCACCTGATAGGCTTGCTGATCTTTTTGATTATCGGCTGACATGGCAACATCGGGTGCCGGCACCGCATTCGTATCAACAGCGACACTGACATTATTTTGTTGTTGTTTTAATTTCGCGAGTTCTTCTCCTTGCAGTTGAAGTAAATTTTGTAAATCCTGAATTTTTTGTTGAAGCCGTGTAATTTCTGCCGCGTTATTGGATGTTTGCATCATCATCGGATTGGGCGAATTAACCGACACAATTCCGGTGCTGGGTTGAGCCAGGGCGTTACCACCGTTCGCATCGACGACGGGAACGTCAGCAAATATTGGTAATACAAATAAGCTCATCACAAAAAATATCATGTATCGCATAACGCCTCCTATTCAACTCTTTAAACGCGAGTTCCAGATAAGCGTTTGGCTGCAAATGCGCCATTTTTCCGTAATATGATACGCTTTCCGTTCACTCATCCCACTCTCCTTTAATTCTTTTTTTCTGCTTAGAAGATGAAAGATAATTATTTTTACTAATGACACTTTTCCCAATCTCTTTTTCTGTCTCTTTGCGTGCATTTCCTGCAACACGGCCGCCGCGTTTGGCTACTTGTTTATGTTCGCTCATTGCTTCGGGTTTTTCATTTTGAGAAATCTCTGTTGTCACTCTTTCGCCTAGCATCGTAAAAATCAACTCAAGATCGGTCATGTTATCGCGCAGATTAGCTTTGGATGTTACCGGTATATTTTTATGTTGTTTGTATTCACTTGGCGTCATGCCAAATGTCGCTTTAGAAATTTCTGCGGTTAAGATTGCATAGTCGGTTTGCTCAGTGATTCCGCGCTCTTTCCATTCATCCGTTAGATTTTGTCTGATTGCAATTCCACGCAAGCGCTTATCAATCCAATCTTTTGAATAGCCTTTTTGTTCGTAAAGTTGCTTCATACGCTCTTGTGCGAGCTCTGGATTTTCAATTTCTTGTACTCGCTCATAGCCTACTTTCGCTAACCAACGTTTGAATGGCTCAGCTTTGGGAGAGGGAATTGACTGGACAATCCGTAACATGCTTTTGGTATTTGCACAATCTGTTTCTCTCATCTTCCCATCAGGAGCCTGCATTTTCAACTGTACGATTTTTTCGTACAGTTCAGAAAATCCTTCTTTTTCAACAAGTTGCCTCTTTAAATCTGACCAGTAGCGCCGCGAGTTAGCACTGCCCGATAAAGCGGCAACAATATCGATAACAGAAAAATACCATTCATTCTGATAAAACAATCTACGTATACTGTTCTCTCTAAAAACAACTAACTGGTGATTCTCGCTCATATTATTGCTCCTTATAAATCATTTATTTTAAATAAAAATCCCCGTGGCAAGCCACGGGGTATTTTTATTTCTTGGTAAGATTTCGCCTGCGCGGCAAAGCCGCGCGAACGGCGACTCAAGGGGAGCGTTCGCCCGCTCCCCTTGAGAATCCCCAAGCGAAAAGTCCCACGCGGCAAGCCGCGGGGAAATCTTCACATTTTAGATAAATTATCTAAAATTCGTTTATTCAACACCGCCTCTTCTTAACGACATCACTCTTCATCAAACAACGCCGGCTGCGTTTCAAGTGCTTTTGGCAAAGCCAAACCAAAATGCAAATACGCATGCTTGGTCACCATGCGGCCGCGTGACGTGCGCTTAATAAAGCCTTGTTGAATTAAAAATGGTTCGAGCACATCTTCAATCGTGCCACGCTCTTCGCTAATCGCAGCTGCCAAACTATCCACACCAACCGGGCCACCATCAAATTTTTCAATCATGGTCAATAATAATTTACGATCTAACATATCAAAACCATATTTATCAACATCTAACATACTCAGCGCTGCATCCGCAATGTCTCTACTAACGTTACCGTCCGCTTTCACTTCGGCATAATCTCGCACGCGACGCAACAACCGATTGGCCACGCGCGGCGTACCACGCGACCGTTTTGCAATTTCACAAGCGCCATAAGGATCAACCGACATATTTAAAATAGCCACTGAGCGCGTCACAATTTGCGTCAATTCATTGTGATCATAAAACTCTAATCGCTCTACAATACCAAAACGATCGCGCAAGGGTGAGGTCAACAACCCTGCGCGCGTTGTCGCACCGACCAATGTAAACGGCGGTACATCTAATTTAATCGAACGCGCAGAAGGGCCTTCGCCAATCATGATATCGATTTGATAATCTTCCATCGCTGGATATAAAATTTCTTCGACAACGGGACTTAAGCGATGAATTTCATCAATAAATAACACATCGCCTTTTTCTAAATTCGTCAATATTGCCGCCAAATCACCGGCTTTTTCTAAAACCGGCCCCGAGGTTTGTTTGAGATTGACACCGAGCTCATTCGCAATAATATGCGCGAGTGTCGTTTTGCCGAGTCCCGGTGGACCAAAAATTAATACATGATCCAATGCTTCTTGACGCTGCCGCGCAGCATCGATAAAGATCTGAAGCTGTTCTTTGACGCACTTTTGACCAATATATTCCGATAACTTTTTTGGCCGAATCGCACGATCAATGGCTTCATCTTCTGGTAAATTTTCGGTCACTATCAAACGGTCGCTTTCGAGCATAATGTCTCTCCCTTTTTCTTCAACGCAAGTTCAGTCTACCGGAAATCACGAAGCGGATCGAGAAAAATAAAAATCCCCGTGGCAAACTGCTGGGAAATCGCTTCGCATTATGCCGGTTTAATAGATAAACGGAATCCCAACGCCTTCAATAAAACGCCCAGCGTCTGCAATTTGGGATTCCCATTCGCCGATAAAGTTTTATATAAACTTTCGCGATTGAGTTGTGCGCACTCAGCTAATTTAGCAATACCGCCTTGCGCTTCGGTGACACGCCGAAAAGCCAGCAGCAATACATCTGCACAACCATCTTCTTGATACGAGTCTAAAGCCACTTGTAAATAGTGTGCTGCCCTTTTTTTCTTTTTCAAAGAGTTTACCAGCCACACCTCATAGCCTACCGTTAACTCGTCAACGGATTGTTTTTTCTGTTTTTTTCTAATCATAACACCGCTCCTTAAAATCTGCATTGTAGCCAATAGGCTACAAATGTCAACCCCAAAAAAAAGAATTAATGAGTGTTTTTCAAGAAAGTTGAAAAGAATTTATCTGGAAAGATGCTTCTATCTTAAAGATTTATATTGATCTGTCAAACAAAATTAAGCCGCATTAACTATCAATCGCCCAACTCGCATTTAATACATCACCCAAATAAGGCAGAATGGAATCTTCCAATCTTTCTCGACATTTCCACGGCGGATTGATAATTAAAATAGCGCAATGATTCAGTTTTAATGCGTCGGTCATATCGCGTCTTTGAAAATGAATAGTCATATGTGCGGCCGTTAATTTTTTTATCGCACAATTAAATGCGTCAACAACCGTACTGTTCTTTACGGGATACCAAACCATATATTTGCCCGATGGACATCGTTTCAGCGCTCTTGTCAGCGCACGTAAAATTTGCTGAAATTCATCGGTTTTTTCAAAGGGAGGATCAATCAATACGAGCCCCCGTTTTTCGTGAAACGGCAAAAACGCCTTCATCGCCAAATAACCATCCATGTGATGAACGGCCACCTGCTCATCACAACGAAACAATGTTTTTAACTGCTCAGCATCGTCCGGATGCAATTCGCATAAAATCATTTTATCCATGGGACGAATGATTTTTTTTGCAAAATACGGAGATCCCGGATAGTAATATAAGCTTTTATCTGGATGACAATTTTTTATCATGGCGAGATATTTTTCAATAATGGCAGGCTGTTTCGCACGCTGATCAGCGAAAAGATGCGCGATACCGTTTTGATATTCCTGCTGCTTGTCCACTTGCGGCGAACGCAAGCTATACATCCCGACACCGGCGTGCGTATCCAAAAAACAAAACGGTTTTTCTTTTTTGCAAAGCGCCTCCAACAAGTCAATTAAAATGACATGCTTGACGACATCCGCAAAATTGCCGGCATGATAGACATGTCGATAATTCATGCAATCGCCTGCAGCGCTTTACGAATCAGTTCTTCACTCGACAAATTGGCATCAGCGATTTTAGAAACGGCTTTACTGGCCTCGTGCGCTTTATAACCCAGCGCGATTAATGCATTGACCGCATCGTCAGCAGAATTGTTCGATAAAAGTTTATCTTTAATCGTCTCTGCAAATTTTGTTTTGCTCGTCATCGACTCTAATCGATTGCGCATTTCAACCATTAAACGCTCCGCGGTTTTTTTACCAATACCCGGAATGCGCGTCAACCTATTGATATCCTCATTCGCCACCACATGCAATAAACTATCGGGATCCAAGTTTGACAACAAGGTAATCGCCATTTTTGGGCCGACGCCGCTAATTTTAATTAAATGCCGAAACAATTCACGCTCGCGCATGTCATAAAACGCATAAAGCAATTGCGCATCTTCGCGCACGATTAAATGCGTATATAAAATCACTGTTGCATTTAGCTCAGGCAGTTTATAAAACGTATTCATCGATACATGTAATTCATAACCCACACCATTTACATCCAACAATAATTGTGGCGGCTGTTTTTCAACAACAGTGCCCTGTAATCGTCCTATCATAAATACTCCTTTAAAAATACGCTTGAATGACTATGACAAATCGCAACAGATAATGCATCCGCCGCATCTTCTTGCGGCACATCCGATAATTTTAATAATATTTTTACCATCTGCTGCATTTGATTTTTATCTGCCGCACCATAACCCACGACCGCTTGTTTAATTTGTTTCGCTGAATATTCAAACACCGGCATCCCATTTTGCGACGCCGCAACCATCGCTACACCGCGCGCCTGACCTAATTTAATGGCGGAATTGACATTGCAATGCATAAATACTTGTTCGATCGCCGCAACATCCGGCTTAAATTGCGCAACTACTTCACGAATGCCCGCAAACACCTGCTGCAATTTTTGCGCCGTCGTGTCCGCCACAATACGTACACAACCGCTTGCCACATAGTTTATTTTTTTATTGTCGGTTTCAATAACGCCGTAACCGGTAAAGCAAGAACCTGGATCGATACCTAGTATTATCATAAATAAAAACCTACTTCCTATTTATCTCACCCTCTGAGCTGAGATTAGAATATATCATCCGGCATATCTGCATTGGAATAGACATCCTGCGTATCATCCAAATCTTCTAACATATCAATCAAACGCAATACTTTTTCTGCCGTCTCTTTATCAACAGTGACTTGCGTCGCTGCATGCATCGTCACTTCCGCATGCGCCGGCGTCAACCCTGCTTTCTCCATCGCATCTTTGACGACAGAAAATTTTTCTTCTGCAGTAATCACATCCACCGAACCATCATCATGCGTCATCACATCATCCGCGCCCGCTTCAATCGCCACTTCCATAATTTTATCTTCATCACACCCTGGCGCAAACATCATTTCACCACGCTTCGAAAATAAATAAGCCACCGAACCCGGCGCTCCCATGTTGCCGCCCGCTTTACTAAAAGCGTGACGCACCTCAGCAACTGTGCGCGTACGATTATCTGTCATCGCCTCCACTAAAATCGCCACCCCTGCGGCACCATATCCTTCGTACACCACGTCTTCTAAATTAGCGCCCTCATCGCCGCCCGACCCGCGTTTTACTGCGCGATCAATCGTATCGCGCGTCATGTTGTTCGACAATGCTTTATCAATAACTAAACGCAATCGTGGGTTGGTTGCAACATCACCGCCAATGCGCGCGGCCACGGTGATTTCTCGAATTAATTTACTGAATAACTTGCCGCGCTTTTTATCTTGTAACGCTTTTTTAAATTTAATATTTTTCCACTTGCTATGCCCCGACATAGTTACTCCTTCGTGTTGACTTGAACATGTAATTCTTTTAGCTGCTCATCTGAAACCGTCGAAGGCGCATTGGTTAACAGACAACTTGCCGTCGCCGTTTTTGGAAAGGCAATCACATCACGAATGGATGACGCGCCGGCCATCATCATCGCAATGCGATCTAATCCGAATGCAATACCTCCATGCGGCGGACAACCATATTTTAACGCTTCTAACAAAAAGCCAAATTTTTCTCTCGCTTCTTTTTCTGAAATATTTAACAAGTTAAAAACCGCCTGCTGTGTTTCAATATTATCAATACGAATCGATCCGCCGCCAAGCTCAGAACCATTTAACACCATGTCATATGCGTGCGACAAACCATGCGCTAAATTATTCATATCTTGCGGCGCCGTAAACGGGTGATGCAGCGAATGCCAATGACCATCGACCTTTTCAAACATTGGAAAATCCGTTACCCACAAAGGCTTCCATGCAGACGCATCCTTCTCGCCCACGTGAACACGCAAGGCACCCAACGATTCACTCGTCACGCGATAGTTATCCGCGACAAAGAAAATGATATCCTCTTTTTGCGCACCGACGCGCCTTAAAATAGCGTGAACGATCTCATCCGATAAAAACTTTTTAATGGGCGACTGCACATCATTCAGATCATTGACCTTCATCCACGCCAACCCTTTTGCACCAAACTTTTTCACCAACGTCTCATAATCATCAATATTTTTTCGACTGAACGTCGCCCCCTTTGGCACACGCAATGCTGCGATGCGACCAGCAGGGTCATTTGCAACACTCGAAAAAACCTTAAATTCAACTGTTTTCAGCAAATCAGCAACATCCACTAACTCTAATGAAATACGCAAATCCGGTTTGTCAGAACCGTATTTTTGCATAGCTTCTGCGTACGTCATGCGTGGAAACGCTGGCAATGTCACCTCTAATAAATCTTTAAAGAGTCTCTGCATCATCGTTTCCATGAGCTGCATCACATCTTCTTCTTTGATAAAAGACATTTCGATATCGAGTTGCGTAAACTCAGGCTGACGATCCGCACGCAAATCTTCGTCTCGAAAACATTTTGCCAATTGATAATATCTATCCACTCCGCCCATCATCAATAATTGCTTAAACAACTGCGGCGACTGCGGTAACGCATAAAAGTGACCTGGTTGCACACGACTCGGCACTAAATAATCGCGCGCACCTTCCGGTGTTGCGCGTGTTAAATGCGGCGTTTCAATTTCTAAAAAACCATGATCATCTAAAAAATTATGCATGGCTCGAACTAATTTACTACGAAATTGAATCCGATAAAAAACTTCTGGTCGACGCAAATCGATGTAGCGATATTTTAATCGCACGTCTTCACTCACCGGCACATAATTATCTAATACAAAAGGCGGTGGCTCGGCCGTATTTAAAATTTTAATCTCGGCGGCCTCCACTTCAATGGTGCCCGTTTTCATTTTTGTATTAATCATGTCGCCCGGACGCGCATTGACTTTTCCTGTCACACATAACACATATTCATTACGTATCGTTTGCGCCAACTTGAAAATTTCTTTTTGCTCAGGATGCACAACAACTTGCACAATCCCTTCACGATCGCGTAAATCTAAAAAAATCATGCCGCCTAAATTGCGCGCACGATGCACCCAGCCGCATAATGTAATTGTTTTTCCGACTAATCGTTCGTTCACTTCTCCACAATAATGACTACGCATCGGCTTGCTCCATAGACTCAACAGAAACACTAGGCTGTATGACCCCTAACGAAATAATTATTTTTAACGCCTCATCGATCGACATATCCAGTTCACGCACATCTTGTTTAGACACCATCATCAAAAAACCCGATGTCGGATTTGGCGTTGTCGGAATAAAAATGCTCACCATATCTGATTGTGTTTTTTCTTTGATAGCACGACTTGCCTCCGCTGTTTGAAAGGCCAAACTCCACATACCTTTGCGCGGATATTCTACCAATAACACTTTGCGAAATGCGCGCCCTTTTGAGCTAAACATGGTTTCCATTGTCGTTTTAACGGCCGAATAAATGGAACGCACGAGCGGAATTCGTCCAATCAAGTGATCCCACATTCTTAGAAGATACGCGCCTAAAAAATTTGTGACGACTAGGCCAGTTAAAAACAACAAAACAATTGTAAAAATTAACCCTAATCCAGGAATCGTGATGCCAAAATGTTCCGGCCGATACGCTTGCGGCAACAACATCAAACTTTGATCCAACAAGTGCACAATAAATCGAATCACCAAAAAAGTCACCCAAACTGGCACCCAAAATAATAATCCGGCGAACAAATAACGCCGAGCATATTTCATCATCATATCTACTCCTTACTTTTATCCGGCTTCTCTTTTATGGCCGGCTTTGTGTCTTGTGTAGCTGGTTTCTCTGATTTGACTTCCGTTTGTTTATTTTCTTTAAAATCCGTCTCGTACCAACCTTTACCCTTTAATCGAAAGCTCGTCAATGAAATGCAGCGCTTCAGCCCATTTTGATCACATTTTGGGCATTTTGTCAGCAGCTTATCGCTCACTTTTTGAATCATCTCCAGTCTATGGCCACATTTTTCACACTGATATTCGTAAATGGGCATTTCGTCCTCCTGTTATTTTCGTTAGAATCGTCGATTATAGCGGAAATAAAGTGAACACAAAAGGAATACCCCATGACACAAAAAACTATTTTAGTCACCGGCGCCAGCAGCGGTATCGGCTTTGGCTGCGCAGAACAGCTGCATAAAAAAGGCTATCGAGTCTTTGCTACTGCACGCAAGACGGCCGATCTCGATAAGTTAAGCGCGCTGGGCGTAAAAGCCATGGCGCTCGACATCAACGATTCAGCCGCCATCAAACAAACGCTTGAGACGATTATCGCCCAAACACCGCTCGATGCATTATTTAGCAATTGCGGTTGCACGTATCCCGGCGCCATTGAAGATTTATCGCGCGACACTACGCGCCAACAATTTGAAACCAATGTGTTTGGGCCGATGGAATTAATTGGACAGACCGTCAAAATTATGCGAACACAAGGCTACGGGCGCATTATTCAAACCGGTTCATTATTAGGTTATGTCACATTACAATTACGCGGCGCATATAATGCATCGAAATTTGCGCTAGAAGGATTTATCGATACCTTACGACAAGAATTGCGCGAATCAAACATTTATGCGTCATTAATCGAACCCGGACCAATCTATTCGCAAATTCGAGAAAATGCAAAAGAAAATTTTTTGAAAAATATTAATTATAAAGACAGTCGATATAAAGAAACGTACGAAAAAATGATAGATGACTTTTTCAAAATCGCATCAAAAACACCGTTTTATTTGCCTCCCGAAGCCGTTTATAAAAAGTTACTCTGCGCACTCGAATCCAAACATCCGAAAGCGCGTTATTACGTCGGCGTCCCCGCGTATCTTTTTGCCATACTCAAACGCATTTTACCAACGCCGATGCTGGATTGGGTTTTGTGGCAACTCGTGAAACAAGAAATATAGCCTGCAGCTCTGAGCTGCTCTAAGCCAGGCTGTGTCTAGCTTAGAGCAGCTCAGAGCTCGTCATCATCTCGAGCTTGCCCATGCGGAAATTACTCGTTAGAATGCTCTCATCAAAATTCAGGAGTTATCCTATGCGTACGAGCCATTTTTTATTAGCGACCTTAAAAGAAACGCCAGCCGATGCCGAATTAGTTAGCCATCAGCTCATGCTGCGTGCTGGCATGATTCGTAAACTTGCGTCTGGTATTTATAACTGGCTGCCTTTAGGCTTTCGCGTGTTAAAAAATGTCGAACGCATTGTCCGCGAAGAAATGGATAAAACCGGCGCGCAAGAATTTTTAATGCCTTCCATTCAACCTGCCGAACTCTGGGAAGAAACCGCGCGTTGGGAAAAATACGGCAACGAACTTTTAAAAATTACCGATCGGCATGAACATCGATTTTGTTATGGCCCGACGCATGAAGAGGTCATTACCGATTTAGCCCGCCGCGAAATCAAAAGCTATAAACAATTACCGATGACGCTTTATCAAATTCAAACCAAATTCCGTGATGAAATTCGCCCACGCTTTGGCGTCATGCGCGGCCGTGAATTTTTAATGAAAGACGCGTATTCATTTAACCTCACTGAAGAATCGCTCAAAGAAGATTATCAAATCATGTACGATGCTTATACACGCATCTTTACACGTTGCGGTTTGAAATTTCGTGCTGTCGCCGCTACGACGGGTTCCATTGGCGGAAATATTTCGCATGAATTTCAGGCGCTCGCCGAAGCAGGCGAAGATGTAATTTTGTATAGCGACAGCGGTGACTATGCAGCAAACATCGAAATTGCCGAACAAAATGGCTTAAAAGAAGGCGATAAAAGTCCCGATGGAAAAGGGATTTTAAAAACTGCGCGTGGCATTGAAGTGGGCCAAGTATTTCAGCTCGGCAAAAAATACAGTGACGCAATGAACGCCACTGTCCTCGATGAAAAAGGTCAAACCGTCACAATGTTTATGGGCTGTTACGGGGTCGGTATTTCACGTACCGTCGCCGCAGTGATTGAACAACATCACGACGAGCACGGCATTATTTGGCCTGACGAATTGGCTCCCTTTCAAATCAGCATCATTCCAATGGCGATGCATAAATCCACACGCGTTAAATTAGCCTCAGAATCATTATATAAACAGCTCACCGAACAAGGTTTTTCAGTACTATTTGAAGATCGTAATGAACGCGCCGGCACATTATTTTCGGATCATGATTTAATCGGCATTCCGCATCGGATCATTATCGGCGAACGCAATTTGGATCAGGGCAAAATCGAATATAAAAATCGCGCAGCAAAAGAATCACAATTGATTGACAATGATCAGGTGATGGCGTTTTTGAAAGAAAGCGTGACGATTCCAAAATGACAGCCTATTAATCCTTGCGCTTAAACGGTTTCGAATTCTTAAAAAAGTCTTCGTACACCTCACCCAGCGGAATATCTAACGTATCTAAAATAGACTGATGCGCCGCATTAAATAGTGCTTCTAATTTATCTGAAAACAATCGACTATCGGCTATTTTTGGAAATCGCCACGGCAAAATATCATATAATTCACCCACGGTCATTTTTGAAAAATCGCGCGACAACAAATATTGTCGATGTGCCGTATATTCCACCAAGTTCAATCGATGCAATTGTTCAATCTGAACATCCGCCGGCACTTTATAATTTCCGGGTAAACATTTTTGTAATTGCTTAAAGGTAACGCCCTTCCCCTCTTGCTGCGCTTGCCACAAAAAACCTAACCATAAAAACGCATGTGTAAATCCATCAATTTCACCCAGCACTGCCGTAAAATAGTAAGTCGTTAAAATATTCGACATCAACGCGCCAAACAAAATAATAACCCACAAACAATACACCCATAATAGAAAAATAGGAATAACAGCGAGTGCACCATAAATCAATTCGTACGTCGCCACATGCGTTACATAAATCACAAACAAGCGTTTCGCAATTTCAAATAAAATCGTCGCCACGATTGCGCCTAACAATGCATAACGCACCGGCACATGACAATTCGGGATCACAACATAAATCAAACTAAACACTAAGATCGTCAAAATAATCGGGACACTTTTTAATAATGCGACCTTAACCCCCAATGCTTGCGCCGTCCCCAAGATAATCGGCAATGACACCACATAAGAGGTCGCCGCAATACTTGCCACAATCACAATGGGCGCCAAGCTCAAGACTGACCAATAGCGCAAAATCGCCGACAAACCACGACGATGCTTACGAATCCGCCACACATCATTTAACGCACGCTCGATCGTCAGCATCATCATGACCGTTGTCACAATCAAAAAGATTGTGCTGATCACTGATAATTGAGCCGCTTGCTGACTAAACTGCGATAAATAATTTTGAATGACCTGGCCAGAAGTCGGAATTAAATTTTGGAAAATAAATTTTTGAACTTCACCGCTAACCTGTGAAAATATCGGAAACGCGCTAAAAACAGCCAAACTCACTGCCACCAACGGGACTAATGACAACAAGGTCGTATATGTTAATGCCGACGCAGAGTAAGTCAGCCGATCATCCGAAAATCGTCGACCAATTGTTATAAAAAAAGCCACGCACTGCTTAAAAAACTTCCAAATCAACGTAAAAAACTCCTTTTTAGATTCTTTCAGTATAAGGTGATTTTTACCAAAATAAAACATATAATCAATGTGGTTATTTAAGGAGGGTGAACCCATGGCCATCCAAACCGACATTCAAAGTGCAGACGTCGTCTGCGACAAACAAGGAAGACGTTATCACATTGATCTAGCCCCCGGCGAACTGGCAGAATATATCGTATTAGTCGGCGAAGCCAAACGCGCAGAACGCGCGGCTAAATTACTTACCGATATTCGCATCGAACGATATAATCGCGAATACCACACATTTACCGGAAGATACAAAGGTCTAGAAATTTCCATCATGTCAACCGGCATGGGGCCAGGTTGCACCGAAATCGGTGTCATTGAAATTTTTCAAATCACAAAAAATCCGACATTACTACGTGTTGGCACATGCGGCTCATTACAACCAAAAATGGAAGTCGGCGATTTAATTATTTCCACGGGTGCCGTACGACTCGAAGATACGTCGACTTATTTCGTTCATGAAGGCTACCCTGCCATTGCAAATCACGAGGCCGTTTTAGCATTAACCATGGCTGCTGATAAACTAGATATAAAATATCATTTAGGCATCACGGCAACCGGCTCGGGATTTTATGGCGCACAAGGCAGAGATATTCCCGGCATTCATATTCGCTATCCGAATTTACCAGATGAATTAGCGAAAATGAACGTCGCTAATTTTGAAATGGAGGCGTCGACATTATTTACGCTCTGTGCAATGAAAGGTTGTCGCGCTTCCGCTATTTGCACGGCCGTCGCCAATCGTTACAAAAAAACCTTTATTTCAAACGAACAAAAAAGCGCAAAAGAAAAAATTGCACTGACCGCCGGCTTAGATGCGTTACTTATTTTAGCCAAGATGGATAAAGCAAAAACGGCTAAAAATAAAAAATATTGGATACCGGATTTATAAACGCAGGTCCTCGAGCGCAAAGGTTGAAGGCGGCGCAGATTTTTTGTCAAAGCACGAATGGCAATGGGCAAACCCGCCGACTGTTTGTGATGCTGCAAAATAGAAGCTCTATTATCGGGTATGCAGGATGCGCTAAAACATCCGACACATTTTCTGCCGTTAATTGGTTATTATATTGTAACAGTTCAAGCGCCCATGCAATCTGCTCAGATTCGGCGGAATGCCCTAAAATAATGTCTAGATTTGTGAGTGTGCCGAATTTTCCTTCGATTAACAAATCTATTGCCCAATCTCTCAACCAAATTTCAGCCCGCCGACTCAAGAGAACCTCTCGATGCTCTCGCGTAAGCAACTGCTTTTGTGCTATTGTCTCAAAAATTTGTTTAATATTTCTGATGCGATGGGGATACTGCAACAATATCGTAATGTTCTCATGCGTCAATAAATTCGCTTGTTGTAACACCTGAAAAATACTGATGGGAGCAGCAAAATAAGCCAAAAATTCATGTTGCTTACTGAGCATCTCTCTTCCAAACTCAGCTGTTGTACGTGCAGTGAGCGATCGAGGATTTAATTGACCTGCTCGAGTAAAAAAAATGCCTATTAAAAAGTAAGCGATCGCCATATTGGAATCTGTATCTTTCAGGCTTTCTAACGAAGTGAGACAGAAACGCAAATCTCGAATCAGCTGACTATCCCCTGGCTGTCTTCCCATAGAAAACGCCACCAGCCGCGCCCAGTTATTATCAGGCGAGGCGCGCCGTAACCAACCTTTTTCTTGATCATAAGCAGCACAGACTTCTCTAATCATCCGTATTATTCTTCGCAGGGACATTGCTGACTCCTTGTAAGATAACCACACTGATTTTCCAAAACATGTTACCTCAAATTTGATAACCTTGTAAATGCGCAGAAATACGTAGCAAAAAAGAGCGGTATCTCTTTTGTAATGTCTTTAAAATGCATCGCAGCTCTGAGCTGCCACAAGGCAGGCTATGACTGGATTAGCGCAGCTCTGAGCTGCGGCGGGGTAATTAATCCGACTTAAAGAGCATCAAAAGCAGCAAAATAAGAACCCCGATACAGATGCTGCTATCCGCGACATTGAAGGTGGGCCAATGCCAGGTTTTGACATAGACATCAACAAAATCAACGACATAGCCGAGGCGAATGCGATCTAAAACATTACCCACCGCCCCGCCGATAATGAGCGCCAGCGCAAAAGGCAACGCACGCTCATTTTTACGCGAGCGCAAAAGCCAAATCAATGCGATCACCGCAACTAAACACGCGATACCAATAAACAACCAACGTTGCCAACCCGATGCATCACCTAAAAAATTAAATGCAGCGCCCGTATTATACGCTAAGGTAAAATTTAAAAACGGTAAAATGGGATGCGCGATATGCCAATCTAAATGTTCTAACGCAAGCACTTTTGTCCATTGGTCTAACACCAAAACAAAAGCGCTGATGAAAAGCCAGTTTAATTTTTTTAAGTTCATTGTAATCCTCTATCCAAATCTTCGTCGTCCCAAAAAATCTGCTCCGAAATGACAAGGAAAAGAGAGTTGTCGTCCCGGAATCAAGCGCAGCGCAGTCCTCGGAATCACGCCGTAGACGTGATATCCGAGGATCCAGTATAACACATCAAAATATCCGGGATCCAGGGAATATATTTCTGGATTCCGGATATTCCGCCTGCGGCGAAATTCCGGAATGACGTAATTTCTCGTGCAACAATTCCGGAATGACAAGAAACAGAGAGTCGTCATCCCGGAAAATCTGCGTAGCAGATTTATCCGGGATCCAGGGAACGCTTTAGTTCTGCACGTCGATTCTCTGGATTCCGGATATTCCGCCTGCGGCGGAATTCCGGAATGACAGAACTGCTGACGCAGCAATTCCGGAACGACAACTCTTAAGCAAACTTCCGCTCTTCTCCTTTCCCATCGACATTCGTCACGCAACGCTCACATAACTCAGGATGCTGTGCATGTTTCCCCACATCCGCACGACGATGCCAACAACGTACGCATTTTTTATGTTTGGATGCGCTCACCTTTAATTTTAATCCCGTTAAAGTTGTGTGCGAAGCATCCTCTGGTGCTTTTTTAATTTTCTCCACCGTGGCACGCGAAGTAATTAATACAAAACGTAATTCATCCTCTAACGCATCTAAGATTTTTTGTAAATCGGCATCAACATATAACGTCACTTCGGCTTCTAATGCAGACCCTAAAACATTATCTCCGCGCAATCGCTCGATTTCTTTGTTCACAACATCGCGCACGGCACGCACTTTTTCCCAATACGCACGATTCATGGTTTCTTTATCCGACAAAGCAATTAAACCTTCATACCAAGTCGCTAAAAACACCGACTCCTCTCGTGCACCTGGCATATATTGCCAAATCTCATCGGCGGTAAAGCTTAAAATCGGCGCCATCCATCGCACCATCGCTTCCATGATATGATACATCGCGGTTTGCGTTGACCGACGCGCCAAACTATTTGCATGTGTCGTGTATTGTCGATCTTTAATGACATCTAAATAAAAACTCCCCAGATCAATTGAACAAAAGTAATGAATCTTTTGATACACAACATGCAAATCATAATGCTCATATGCCGTACAAATCTCCTCTTGCACCTGCCGCGCACAATCAATCGCCCAACGATCTAACATCAATAATTTCTTTTCAGGCACCAAATCTTTTTTAGGGTCAAAACCATGCAAATTCGACAATAAAAACTTGGCTGTGTTTCGAATACGGCGATATACATCAGACGTGCGTTGTAAAATTTGATCGGACACCGGCACGTCGGCTTGATAATCAATCGAGGCAATCCAAAGCCGCAAAATATCGGCGCCCAACTCTTTCATGACCATATCCGGCGATACAACATTCCCTAACGACTTTGACATTTTATGCCCGTGTTCATCGACGATAAATCCATGCGTCACGACGGTGTGATAGGGTGCAACCTCATGAATCGCGCAAGACGTCAACAACGATGATTGAAACCACCCGCGATACTGATCCGATCCTTCTAAATAAAGGTTCGCCGGAAACTTTAATTCTGAACGCGTCGACAATACTGCCGCATGACTAACGCCCGAATCAAACCACACATCCAATGTATCCGTTGTTTTTTCATAAATTTCAGCATCATCACCCAATAAATCTTCGATATTTAATTGATGCCACGCTTCAACACCTTCTTTTTCAACGCGATCAGCAATTTTTAACATGAATGGCACAGTATTAGGATGTAAGTCGCCCGTTTCTTTATGAATAAAAAACGGTATCGGCACACCCCACGTCCGCTGCCGCGAAATACACCAATCCGGACGCTGTGCGACCATGTTCGCAATGCGTATTTGCCCCCAATGCGGCACCCATTTTGTTTTTGCAATTTCATCCAACGCCACATCACGCAAATGCGATTTATCTAATTTAACAAACCATTGCGGCGTCGCCCGAAAAATCAGTGGCGTTTTATGTCGCCAACAACACGGATAACTATGTTGAATCGTTCCTTTATGCAACAATGCATTTTTTTCTTTTAATATTTCCACGACATGATCATTTGCTTTAAACACATGCTCGCCAGCAAACAATAATGTCTCTGGCAAGAAACAACCATTTGACCCAACGGGATTATCAATCAGCAACCCATATTGCTGCCCCGCCATATAATCGTCTTGACCATGACCGGGCGCGGTATGCACGGCGCCTGTGCCTGTTTCAATCGTCACATGCTGACCTAAAATCAATGGAACGGTGCGATCATAAAACGGATGGTGCAATAAAAGATTTTCTAACACTTGACCTGAACATCGACCCATCATTTGGTAATCACTCATGCCATAACGCTGCATCACCGCGCCCAACAATGCTTCGACAACCAACAAATATTCCACCTGACCGTCAACCGAACATTTAACCAACATATATTCCAAATGCGGATTGAGCGCAACCGCCTGGTTCGCAGGCAATGTCCACGGCGTCGTTGTCCAAATCGGCACAAAAATTTCGGGACTATCGATCGTTTCATTTAAATGATGAAATCGTTTTAAAAAAGCTTTTGCATCAACCACTTTAAATCGAACATCAATCGCCGGCGATGCATGATCATGATATTCCACTTCGGCCTCAGCCAACGCCGAACGACAATCGATACACCAATGCACCGGTTTAAATCCGCGCGCGACATGCCCGCCCTCGACCATGTTAGCCAGACTGCGAATAATCTCTGCTTCGTATGCATAATCCATCGTTAAATAGGGATGATCCCAATCACCCAAAACACCTAAACGTTCGAATGCAACGCGTTGCCTTTGAACCTGCTCTGCCGCGTAAACTTGACACGCTTGGCGAAACTCCGCCGTGGAAATTTTTTGTCCCGGCTTACCTTTTTTCTTTTCGACATTTAATTCAATCGGCAATCCATGGCAATCCCAACCTGGCACATAGGGCGCATCAAATCCCGCCATTGTTTTTGACTTCAGCACAATAT
>MGXQ01000033.1:43751-47142 GCA_001801405.1 Gammaproteobacteria bacterium RIFCSPHIGHO2_02_FULL_42_13
ACACTCTTACTCCAGAAAAAAATCTTTTGCCATTTGTATATCTTGTTCAATTTGTTTTTTAAGCGCTCTGACTGAAGAAAATTCCACCTCATCGCGCAATTTCTTAAAGAAATTCACACGCATACGACAATCATAGATATCCTGCTTAAAATCAAATAAATGTACTTCAAATTGAATCCGATGTCCACCAATGGTGGGACGCGTGCCAATATTGGCCACGCCAAAAATGGCTTTGGGCGTAACCCCCTCAACTTTGACCGCATACACGCCGCGTACACTCAAACCTCCCGGTGGAATATGTACATTGGCCGTGGGGCACCCAATTTTACGACCACGGCCATCACCTTTGACGACGCGACCACAGACGCGATACGGATGACCCAATAATTCTTCTGCCACGTTTAATTTATTGGCCTGCAAACTTTCGCGAATCAAGGTGCTGCTCACGCGCTGCTTGCGCCAACTAACTGACTCCGGAACTTCCAGCGAAAAATTATATTGTTTAGCCATCTGCTTTAAATAGTCAATATTGCCTTTGCGATCCGCGCCAAAGTGAAAGTCATCACCCACGACCAAATGATCCACTTTTAAATATTTTACCAAAATATTCTGCACAAAATCTTCTGCAGACAACTTCGCCAGCTGATCATTAAACGGCAATATCAACAAGCGATCGATTTCATAATCCATAAAATCGATTGCTTTATCGCGCAATGTACTCAACCGTGTAAAATATTTTCGGCGTAAAAAAAACTCTTGCGGCTGAGGCTCGAATACAATCACTAACGCTTTCTTTTTATGTCCAAACGATAAATATTTAACATGTTTTAATAACGCCTGATGACCGCGGTGAATGCCATCAAAATTACCAATGGTAACGATCGCATGCTGATCGGCAGCAGTGATTCCTTGGACTCCTCTAATAAGCTGCATAGTGTATCCTCAAATCGTCAATTATAAACGTAACCGTGATCCCGCGCCAAACAAACTACCAAAATATATGATCACTGCCCCCAGCAATAAAATAGTCAAATACTCAATGCGCCAAAACCGCTCATGAGAAAACCAAACACTCATATTACCTTTCACAAAAAATAAAAATAACCCCATTAACATATTTGCAATAACTAAACGTAAAAAATAAACTCCCCAGCCTGATTGCGGTTGATAAAGTTTTCGTCGCAACAAAAAAATCAATAATAATGCTACATTAAAAAACGCTGACAACGATGTCGACAATGCCAACCCTACATGCTTAAGCGGAAAAATTAAAATTAAATTTAAAATTATTTTAAGCGTGACAGCGGCAACCGCTATTCTTACGGGCGTAGCAATATCTTGTTTCGCATAAAACGCAGAGGCCAATACTTTTATCAACATAAACGCCGCAATACCCGAAGAAAATGCAATTAAACTTTGTTGCGTCATCAATACATCATTTACATCAAATCGCCCTGTTTTAAACAAGGTCGCCAACAAAGGCCCTGACAGTATCCACAAACCAACCGTTGACGGTACTGCAATTAACAACAGGACGCGCAATCCCCAATCTAATGTGCCAGAAAAAGATGCATGGTCTTTTGCATTATGTTGCCGCGCCAACTTCGGCAAAATAACTGTTGCAATCGCAACACCAAATACTCCTAACGGAAAATTCATTAAGCGTGATGAATAATAAAGCCACGATACGCTGCCCACGGGTAAAAAAGAAGCAAATAGTGTGTCCAACAACAAACTTAACTGCACCACTGACACACCCACAATCGCCGGAGCCATTAATTTCAACACTCTTCTAACGCCCGGATCTTTAAAACTGATCGATAACCGTGGCAACACTCGTTTATGAAACAAAAAAGGCAATTGAAACAATACTTGCGCAACACCCGCTATTAAAACACCCCACGCCAACGCATAGATCGGCGTAGCAAAATGTGAGGCGGCAAAAATCGCCATCACAATTAAAATAATATTTAACAGAACAGGCGTAAATGCCGGCACACCAAAACTATCATACGTATTTAATATCCCACTGCATAAAGCCGTCACCGATATTAACAACACATAAGGAAACATGACACGCAACATATGCGTCGCTAAAACAAATCGAACAGGGTCTTTCAAAAAACCCGGCGCAAAAATAGTAATAACAAAAGAAGCAAATATAACACCAAGCACTGCAACAATTGTCAAAACCGCCGCAAGATCGCCCGTCACCCGATCAATAAAGACGCGGGTATCTTCATGCGATTTTGTCTGACGATATTTCGCCAATACGGGAATAAATGCTTGCGAAAACGCACCTTCGGCAAATAATGCCCGCATAAAATTGGGAATACGGAAGGCGACAAAAAAAGCGTCCGCACCCACCGAGGCTCCAAAATAATGCGCAACTACAATATCTCGCACAAAACCCAAAATACGAGAAAAAAATGTATTGGCAGACACCAAGGTTGTTCGGCGAAAAAGCTGGCGTGACATAAATTTCCCATATTAGTCAGGCGGCTAAGCCCATTCAACAAAAAACGTCCCCTACTATACCGAAAATCGCTGTCAATAACACGTGAAGTTGACCGATATAAATAACAGGTTATCTGACCGATCAATAATTCATCACTTGTTTTGCTCCTGTTTTATATTATCTTAATAAAATTCCTTCACAGTCATAAAGTTGATTGAGAATCATTAACCCGGATATTTCACGCGATTGCGTAGCGAGAACGAGAATAAAGCTATAAATACAAGGCCCGAGGCAAAAAATGACCGGGCGCATATCCGGTGCGATATGTAACCGGTCATTTTTTGTCGAGAACGCAGTAGTTATAGCTTTATTCGCGTTCGCAGTAGCAATTGCGTGAAATATCCGGGTTAAGTTACACACGGGTTATCCAGCCCCCCCCTGGAGTAAAATCGCATAGATTGCCAATATTTGAGACTAGAAAACTATTCTTGTTTGATGTATAATGAAACAATATTATTCTAAGAAGACGTACATACTATGCCCGAAAATAAAAATCAAAAACAGTGGTTGGATGAGCTTTCAGCGTGGTCGTACTGGGATCCGACAGACTTATCTCAATGGATGTATAAGCAGTTATTTTCACCGGAAAATCAAGGCCAATCCATCCCTATCTTACTCAGCATCGCCAAAAACGCGGACAGAACAGTATCAGAAAGCATACAAAAAAAAGCAAATAAGTTATTAAATCATTTATATAATTTAGGCACGATGCCAAAAAGCAGATTTGAAACTGATGCAGATTATCGGCAGCGCCGGCAGGCCATTCAGTCAGATATGTTAACTCGCATGGAAACGGACAATATCTTTATTAATGAACGTAAAAAACCCCCTCTCAACGGCTGGTTAGACATTTTTCCAGGTCGCCTATTATCA
>MGXQ01000033.1:47168-61262 GCA_001801405.1 Gammaproteobacteria bacterium RIFCSPHIGHO2_02_FULL_42_13
AGTAAATGGCGGCCTATGTGGTATGGAATATGCACGTCAAAGAACGCATGGCCACATAGGGGGAGTTGTGCTTGAATTAATAGGCGGCATCATAGGTGTCGTCGCCGGTGCTATTTATGGTGCAGTGCGCGGACTGTTTTCCGGATTAAATCAGACCACGTTTGATAGCACGGCATTGCGACAACGCGTGGGCATAGAAAAGAAAATGTTCGCAAACCCCTCTGCGCCTGCCGGCACATCGACAACTGCTGTAGCAATGGAGCTGGGAAACGTCACCGAATTCAAACCGACGGCAGATCCACAACCCAAATCGATTTTATCGGCCACAACACCGCGCGCTGCAGAACCCCCCAAGGAGGAAAGCAGCAAAGCGTCTTCTGATGAACCGCCGCCGCCAACAACCCCTGCTTCTCATCCTTAGGGTCTGTTACAAAATAACTTGAACATCTAGCCTCCCATCTTGGCAGCATCTTTAAACGTTCTTCATTCAGAAAAACACTTACATAGTGAGACTATGCGCGTATTTTTCTTCAATCAGAACATTTAAATCTGCTGCCAATCTGGGTGCTATATGTCCAAGTTATTTTGTAACAGACCCTTAACTCGGATATTGCATGCGATGGGCGCGATGCAAGCGCACCGTCAATCGCTTTATCGTATCCCACGCGCTTGCCCGCAACAATTGCGCATTAAAGGCAACCACCACCGTGCTTAAGCCCATCAGCACCGCACCAACCGCCGGACTTAAAACGATTCCCCAGGGATACAAAATACCTGCCGCTAAGGGTAGCGCAATGGCATTATACCAACATTATACCGAAAATCGCTTGACATTATAACGAGTTACGGGCATATTTTCGCCGTTCTTATATATTTAGTTGGAGAATTTCTGTGGCAAACACCAAACAAGCAAAAAAACGTGCACGTCAGGCCGAAACTCATCGCGATCGCAATGCGAGCCAACGCTCCATGTTGCGCACATTGATCAAAAAGGTTCGTCATGGAATTGCCAACAAAGATCAAAAAAACGCCACATCCGCCTATCAAGAGACCGCATCTATCATCGACCGATTAGCCACCAAGAAAATTATTCATAAAAATGCCGCCGCTCGTTATAAAGCGCACATGAATAAAGGGATTAAGCAACTCGGCAAATAACATTATATATTGAATCTTGCTGGCTACTTCGCGATTTGGAATAGCAATCGTGTACAGGATCTCAGTGTGTTTTAATTCCGCGTGTATCACCTTCAGATACCCGCTAAACAACATCAGGCCCCACAGCGCATAACTATTGCGCGTTAAATCAGTAAATATGGGTCGCGTGACATATAGGGACGGATTGTAACGTTAACGAAATAGCTTGCTATGCGAACCCAATCTGGCAAGACGTAGAACGTCATGGCCATCTTTGCGATAAATGAGAAGTAAATCCGGTTTAATATGGCATTCTCGATATCCGCACCAATTGCCGCTTAAATCATGATCTCGGTATTGTATATCTAAAGGTTGATCGGTAAGAAGAGGCATTAATATTTCTGTTAACGCAGTTTTGAGGATTTTACGATATTTTCCCTTTAACTCGCGTTTATAATCCCGTTTAAAGTAAGAAATCTCCGCTGCTTGCAGCGGAGACAAGGGCGCTGGGGAGTCCAGAGGGGAGCAATGCAATGCTCCCCTCTGGTCGCCGTTCGCGCGGGGTTCCCGCGCAGGCGAAATCAATTAAGGAAACAATCTCGGCCGCTTGCGGCCGAGTTGTTGAAATACGGTAGAGCGTTCAATCTTTCTCATCGAGATCATCCATCAGAGCATCAATAGTGTTAAATTGTTTAATTTTACCTTTTTTTGACTCAAGCTCATGAATCGCTTTCACGGTTTGCTTATTTGGAACTCGCAATTCGAACGGCATGCGTTGTTCATTAGCAATGCGCAACATGAGCAAGCGAATGGCATCTGATACAGATAAACCCATATCTGCAAGCGCATGAGTAGCGCGGATTTTAGTTTCCGCATCAATTCTGGCACGGACATAAGTTTGATGAGTATTCATGTTCATAATATCTATTTCCTCGTTTATCCTACGTTATGCAGTGTAGTCCTATTTGGACTACATTTCAAGGAAAATTATCATTTTTCTTGACACAATATGATAGCCAGCGTAGCCCGCATGGAGCGAAGCGAAATACGGGAATATTTATTCACCATAATTTCCATCCTTTAATTTTATTAAGTCACCCCAATTCAGGGGCAACAATCCTTCGTAAATTCATCCCTTAATTGTGCCACCTGTACAGCCTCTCTTAACAATTCAATGCGTTCAATCAATAATTTCGAACTCCGATCTCTTAACGCAACCGTAAAAAAATATTTGCCGCCTTTTAAATAATTTCTTCTATAATTAACCATCTGTTCTTCTTTTTATTATCCCCGTATTTCGCTTCGCTCCATACGGGCTACGCCGGCTCCCCCGCGCTACCCCCAGCAACCTATTGATTCAAAAAATCACTCAACGCATAAATCAATTTATCGAGATTCAATTTCTGCAATGCTGAAATTTCAAAAACAGGACCCCGCCAACTTAATCCTTGTGTGATTTTCTTGCAGACAGCAGCGCGCTCCTCTTCGGGCAGTAAATCAATCTTGTTCAATACCAACCAACGCGTCTTGGCCGCCAACTCAGGATTAAATTTTTCAAGTTCTTTAATGATTTTCTGTGCTGTTTCGACAGGATCATCTCCATCCAGCGGCATAACATCCACAAAATGCAATAACAAACTCGTGCGAGAAATATGTTTTAAAAATTGCAATCCAAGCCCAGCACCTTCTGCAGCACCTTCGATAATGCCTGGAATATCCGCCACAACAAAACTATGTTCCGCATCCACACGCACCACACCTAAATGCGGCTGCAGCGTCGTAAACGGATAGTCAGCTACTTTGGGTCGCGCGGCTGAAACCGAGCGAATAAACGTTGATTTGCCGGCATTAGGCATGCCGACCAAGCCAACATCAGCCAAGACTTTAAGCTCTAACCGTAACTGTCGCGTTTCTCCGAGTGTGCCTTTAGTGGATTGGCGAGGAGTTCGGTTGATGCTGCTTTTAAACCGCGTATTTCCCAAGCCATGTACGCCACCTTGAGCGACTTTTAATTGCTGTCCCTGCTCGGTCAAATCGCCCAGCAATTCTTCAGTTTCTTCATCATAAACCAACGTACCGCACGGCACGGAGACGAATAAATCCTCACCGCTTTTGCCAGTACATTGATTACCCATTCCATACTGACCTGATTCTGCTTTAAATCGAGATTCATAGCGAAAATTAACGAGCGTATTTAACCCTTCCTCCGCCACCAAAAAAACGCTACCGCCATTGCCGCCATCGCCGCCGTTAGGTCCGCCTTTTGGAATAAATTTTTCGCGACGAAAGCCTACGCAACCATCACCACCTTTGCCGGCTTGTACTACAATATGTGCTTCATCGGTGAATTTCATAAGTATCGTGCGTACCCGAGGATGACAATGGATAAAAAATAAGGCCGAGTTGTTGAACAAACATCGGCCTTTATATAATCACTAAAACCTTAGCTCGCTTTTTCTTCAGCCCGCTCTGTCGCTTTCGTTTTTTTAGCAGCAACCATTTCAACACTGACAGTTCTGCGTTTGCTAGGACCTTTCACAGAAAAGTTCACACGACCATCGATCAACGCAAACAATGTGTCATCTTTACCAATGCCTACATTGGTGCCCGGATGGTATGATGTACCACGTTGACGAATTAAAATATTACCCGCGCGAACAATCTCCCCACCAAAACGTTTGACACCCAGTCGCTGTGCTTGTGAATCGCGACCGTTTCGTGTACTACCGCCTGCTTTTTTATGTGCCATGACAAACCCCTCTTAAGCCGTTTTAATTTCCAAAATTTTGATTTGTGTAAAATATTGACGATGCCCCTGTTTCTTCATATGGTGCTTACGTCGATTGAATTTCAGGATATGCACCTTTTTGGCGCGCGCCTGATCAATCACTTCAGCGATCACTTTGGCACCTTTAACGAAAGGATCCCCGATTTTGACATCTTTTCCAACGCCCACCAACAACACTTCATCAAATTCAACCTTGGCGCCTGTGTCCGCCTCGAGTTTTTCGATCTTTAAAATCTCACCCACTTCAACTTTATGCTGCTTACCGCCTGTTTTTATTACCGCAATCATCGCATTACTCCGCTAATTCATTTAAAACTCCAGAAAGGCGAGCAATACTACACCACGCTTGACAAAATGACAAGTAATCGTGCTTTGCAGCTCTCTAGCTGCTGAAACCCTTGCTGGGACTATCTTTCACAAGCGGAGAGTTGCAGATTGCTATTCGCGCCAAATTATCGGTATAATGCGAAGCGATTTCCCCGCGGCTTGCCGCGTGGGACTTTTCGCTTGGGGATGCTCAAGGGGAGCGGGCAAGCGCTCCCCTTGAGTCGCCGTTCGCGCGGCTTTGCCGCGCAGGCGAAATCTTACCAAGAAATAAAAATATCCGTGGCTTGCCACGGGGATTTTTATTCCACGACGTCGGAGTGTAGCTCAGTTTGGTAGAGTACTGCGTTCGGGACGCAGGGGTCGAAGGTTCGAATCCTTTCACTCCGACCAACTCCTCTCTTCATGCCTTAATTAACCGTTTAAAGTTAAGAAATCTCCGCTGCTTGCAGCGGAGTCAAGCAAGTGTAGACTGGGTGAAGCGAAGCGAAACCCAGGATGAAAGCCCCGGGTTTCACTCGCTTTGCTCGTTCCACCCAGGCTACGTTACTGACTTAACGCAAGCGGGACAACCTCGATCTCATCGAACACGGGATCATTCCTCTTCTTCATATCCGCTAAAAACTTTTTGATAATTTCCGCTCTGTTTTTCTGTGATTTCCTCTAAATTTTTGCAATCAACGCACAGGGTTGCTGTTGGGCGAATCTCTAATCGAGCCAATCCTATTTCATCGCCACAACTCTCACAATATCCATAATCGCCCGCCGCAAGCTGCGCTAAAGAATAGTTTATTTTTTCAATCAATTTAGCCTCGCGTGTCCGCGCTAAAATTTCCGATGCCAAAATCTCTTCTTTGGTCGCCATATCTGATTCATCAGCACAACCACCCGTATTCGATCTAAAGTTATCCGGCGTCTGGCGCGCCTTGTCGATCAATGCATTTTTTAAATCGAGCAATCTGTCCTTAAAAAATCCCTTCATGCGCATACTCATATATTTTTCCGCTTTCTTTTGCAGATATTTTTTTTCTTTCATCCATCGCCTCCCCTCAATCCCAATTACAACAAAAAAGCTTCATTTTTAGCCAAACAATCCATTAATCTGGCATAGACTTTTCTTAAACTATCATGAGAATAATCATTATTCAATGCCCCTAATATTCTTTCTGATAAATTACCCTGATTTAAAATCGAGTGTATAATATCGTAGTGTGCAATTGAATCAACATCATATTCTCCTATCGCCGAAAAAAGAATATGTCTCAACAACGTCTTAACGGTACAGGGGCCCTCCGTATAATCAAACACCGACAAATATTTTTCGTCCTCAATGTAAGCCGACATGCCGTCGCGCATCGTATTCAATAAAATTGACAATAGACTTTTTTCAGAAAATAATTTTTGCTCTTCCAAATCACTCCAAACTTCCTTCACTAACCCTTTAATAACAGCGATAATAAAAAACAGAATTGCCAAGTCAACTTGGGGACACTCCTGAATATCGATCACCCTGATTTCAATCGTTTGTCTCTCTGCTCTTAAAATCGCACCTCTGGAATTTAACCAATCATGCTTTAATAACCCCTGCTCATCATACGGCGCGATTGCCTTATAGATTTTCTGCAAGATCAGCCGCTGATAATCCTGTAAATTAAAAACAGCCTCGGGAATAACGCTTCCGGTAATCAACGGGATTTTTTTCTGATTCGCCATATAATGCTGCAATCTTGCATCCAACAGCCCCGTCATTTTTCCATCAAAGATCGGCGAACTTGCTGCTATCGCAGGAATAAGAGGCAACACCAATCTTATCGCCGCGTGTAACTTGCCAAACTCCCTATCATCATAAAAAGGCAAATTCAAATGAACGCTTTGCAAATTCATCCAGCCATGCGTTTTGCAATTAAAAATCTGATGATACTTGTTGTATATCTCTTGATTCTCGTGCGGCCATATAGCCGATTCATTAACAGGATTCATCCAGGGATGACATGCCGTCGGCATCAAAGCAGTATTAAACGCCGCCAACTGCTCATTGATATGTTTAATGTTCTGATGAAATAAATCCGAAAATTTAACAAAGTCATTGAGCTTAATCGGAGAGGGCACCTTGAATTCGAGAATATGCTTCGCCAACTCATTCGATATGCTGACGCCATCAAAATCCAGTTCCGAGCGATAATCTCCGCATAACGAATAAATCAAATCATCGACAACGGGATTAACGTTTAGTTGAGCCTTGTCAACCAGCGCATATTCTAACTCTATCCCAATACCTTCAAATAAATGCAAGAATGAGTTTTTCATTGCCGTAATTTTTTCTTGTCTAACTTATCAACAAAATATCGCATGATATTAAAATATAATTCTTCCCCAAGAATTTCATCCTCGACCCCATCATCCACATTGGGGTTATCGTTAATTTCAATCAAATATGCCTTATGATTAATCTCTTTCAGATCAATGCCATAAAAACCATCGCCTATTAAATTCGCTCCTTTTAATGCTGTTTTTAAAACAAAATCGGGGACTTTGCTGATAGGCACCGCTTCTGCTTCTCCCGCATATAATTGATTAGGCTGATTCCATTTATAAATTTGCCAATGTTTTTTGACCATATAATATTTGCACGCAAAAATCGGTTCCCTATTAAGCACGCCGATTCGCCAATCAAAATCGGTCGGCATAAACGCCTGCGCTATCAACAAATCCGATCGCAAAAAATATTGATTCAGCGTCTCTTTGAGCTGCGCATCATCTTCCACCTTCACAACAGACTGCGAAAATGAACCGTCCGGCAACTTTAAAATACAGGGAAACCCTAATTCGGAATTAATAATATGTTTGTTTTCTTTATGAATAATACAAGTTTTAGGACGAGATAATTTTGTTTTAGAAAAAATTTCTGCCAAATACACCTTGTTAGCGCATTGTATAATGGAGGCAGGATCATCCACAACCACTAATCCTTCAGACGCGGCTCTTCTCGCAAATCGATAGGTGTAATGATTCACGCTCGTTGTTTCTCTGATAAACAACGCATCAAAAAATGAAATTTTATTAAAATCTGATCGGCCAATCAGCTGAGGTCTAAATCCAACTTTATCGGCAACCTTCAAAAACTGTTTAATCGCCTTTTGATTCGAGGGTGAAAATTTTTCATTAGGATTATATAAAATGGCCAGATCATACAGGGGTTGATTTTTTTTTCGTTTTTTATAATGCGCTCTCGCTAAATACTGATTGGCAAATATAACTAAATCTTCGCAATGGTGTTCAGGCACATCTTTTAATGCGATGGTAGAAACACTCTGCAATAACCATTTTTTATTAAAAACAAACTTTATTCTCAAGAGCGGAGATTCAAACAAATTATATAGCCGCAACGCTAGCTTTTCATGCTGCTTCGCCACATTTTTTCCAAAATAAATGCTTAAATCAAACTCGACTGATTTTATTTTCGCTAAACTTTTTTGAATGAGCTGGTCAAGATCATCCGAAATAGCTCTCACGATAGTTTGAGATCTCAAATCCTGAATGGTTTTAACACTGGGAAAAACGCGGTGCCCTCTCGCCTCCGCCAACAAAGAAACATAATACCCCAAACATTGATATTTATAAGATTGACATAAATTCAGCAAACGAATTTGCTTCATGTCCGAATAAACCGCGCTCATCAAATAATCTTTGGAGGAAATAACTTTTACATTGTCAACATTGAAACGCCAATGATCTGTACGATCAACAACAACAAAATTTTGCATGTGCCCTCGAAAATATTGACGCCTCTTTATGATCAATGAATGTTCCATCCTTTGTGCCAAAAAAACTACCAAAATATTTTATGTTAAAAAAGTTATTTTATTTGCTAATTCAAAAAAACGGGATTATGATTATTCACTTTTTTTGCCGAACAATAGCAGTGCATCGGAAAGATGCCCCCTCTTATCACAGCGACCAAAACCGCGCCACCATGAATTCCACTTATAACAAGGTTTTGATTGATATGCCATTCTCTATTTCTTCATGCTATAATGCGAAGCGATTTCGGAACTTTTCGCCTGGGGATTCTCAAGGGGAGCGGGCGAAACGCTCCCCTTGAGTCGCCGTGCGCGCGGCTTTGCCGCGCAGGCGAAATATTACCAAGAAATAAAAATACCCCGTGGCTTGCCACGGGGATTTTTATTTTCGCCCTCACGCAATATCCCCGTGGCAAGGGGTAATCTTTAATAATAGAATGGATAATGAATAATAGATTTTCGAAACATCAATACATGAGCTACCTGATCGTTGTCTTTCTCAACGCGTTTGTCGACATCGGTCATAAAATATTAATCCAAGATATCTTCTACCAAACGGCCACGCCGAAGGTATATACCATCATGTCGGCACTTATTAACGCGATGATATTATTGCCATTCGTGTTATTTTTTACCCCGTCGGGCTACCTGTCAGATAAATTTTCGAAAACCAAGGTAATGCGTTGGACCGCGCTCGCGGCTATACCACTGACCGTTTTCATTACCCTATTTTATTATGCGGGTTGTTTTTGGCTCGCATTTACCATGACGTTTTTATTATCGGTACAAGCAACCATTAATTCGCCCGCCAAATACGGTTATATCAAAGAATTGTTCGGCAAAGAAAAACTCGCAGAGGCCAACGCTTACGTACAAACAATTGCGATTATTTCCATCTTAGCCGGCACGGTTGTCTTCACTATCTTTTTTCAGGTACTCATCTCACATTATGACGCCGCCGCATTGGCCACAAAAACCGAGATCATGAAGATCATCGCACCCACGGGTTTTATATTAATTTTGATGAGCGGCTTAGAATACTTTTTAACGCTATTCTTAAGCGTAAAACCGGCCGCTGATCCACACTCTACGTTTAAATTTAAACCATATATTCGTGGCGATTACATTCGTGCAAACATGAATTCTATTTACACTAACAAAGTCATCTTTGGGTGTATTATCGCATTGGGATTTTTCTGGGGCATTAATCAGGTTATTCTCGCAAACTATGGCGCCTATCTAAAAATATACATTCATAATGCATCCGCCATGTTTGCACAAGGATCGCTCGCCCTCGGCGGCCTGGGCATTTTATTGGGGGCGCTCGTTGCCGGCAAATCCTCTAAACATTTTATCGAGAGCGGCATCATTCCCGTCGCTACGCTTGGCATGACGATCGGCTTATTCTTTATGCCCATTATCAACAATAAAACATTAGTGCTCTTGGTTTTTTTAATGTATGGCTTTTTTGGCGGTATGCTCATCGTCCCACTGAATGCGCTTATTCAATTTAATTCGCCCAATCCCAAATTGGGTAAAATTCTAGCCGCCAATAATTTCGTTCAAAATGTCTTTATGATTGTACTCTTGGTTATAACGGCAGCAACCGCATTAATGAATTTCAACCCCGTTGTCTGCTTTAATTTTTTATTCCTCATCGGTATCGTCGCAACAATCTACGCTGTCATCAGTTTGCCACAATCGATGGTTCGCTATTTGACTTACTCCGTACTTTCAAAAATTTATACTATCTCGGCAAGCGGCATCGATAATATCCCCTCCGATGGGGGTGTTTTATTATTAGGAAATCATGTCAGCTATATTGATTGGGCCATCATACAAATCACTTGCCCGCGCGCTGTTCGATTCGTGATGGAAAGAGAATACTATAACCAGTGGCATATCAAATGGATTTTAAAAATATTTAATACCATTCCCATTTCGAGTGCGGGCAGCAAAAATTCCATTCAAACCATCAATGATGCCTTAAAAAAAGGCGACGTCGTCGCCTTATTTCCTGAAGGTTTTGTCAGTCGCAATGGGCAACTCGGAAAATTTCATCGCGGATTTGAACGCGCCATCGAAAACACCGGCGCCATCATTGTCCCCCTGTATATTCGTGGCCTATGGGGCAGCATGGGCTCACTCTCCACCAACTATTATCGAAAAATTTCAAAACATATTAAAAGAAACATTACGGTTTGTTACGGCAAGCAACTCCCGGCAGATACTAAAGCCAGTGCATTAAAATCAAAAATATTCGATTTAGGGACACAAGCATGGATTGATCACGCCAACACATTATCGTCGATCCCTGCCGAATGGCTATATCGCGCGCAACAACAGGGCGATCAAATTATTGCGATAGATGGCAATAAAAAAATGACCGGCTACCAAATGGTTATTGGCTTTATCCGCATGCGGCAGCTTTTGCAATCCATGATTACCAAACACGAAAAACATGTGGGCGTCATGATGCCCCCTAGCATTATGGGCATACTCTCAAACTTCGCGGCACTCGCTTTAAATAAAGTCGTTGTCAATATTAATTACACCGCAAGCAAAGAAGCCATTTCACATTCCATCGATATTACCGACATAAAAACAGTGATCACGTCGCGCATCTTTTTGGAACGCTTAGAAAAACGCGGCCTTAATATCGCCGCCATTACCAAGCAGTGCAAGATTATTTATTTAGAAGACTACAAAGATAAATTATTGGCCTCAACGAATTGGATTTATTATTTAGCTGCCGCCATCATTCCTAACTTCATCCTCAAACATATTTATATCGATCGCATCAATCCCGACAACACAGCCGTCATTTACTTCACCAGTGGCAGCGAAGGATTACCGAAAGGAGCTGAGCTATCACACCGCAACATTTTAATTAACGCCAAACAAACCTCCAGCATCATGAACATACGCCAAACAGATTCTGTCTTAAGCTGTTTGCCGCTCTTTCATGCGTTTGGATTAACCGGCACAACACTCATGCCGCTTATTGAGGGTATTCCGCTCATTTTCCATCCTGACCCGACTGATGCCGCCGGCGTTGCCAAAGCCATCGCGCTAAATGAAATCACCGTACTATGCAGTACCTCCACATTTTTAAGTCTTTATATACGCCACTCTCGTGTCGAAGCTATTATGTTTAGAACATTGAGACTCGTCGTCTCTGGCGCAGAAAAGTTATCGGCAACCATTGAAAAACAATTTTATGATAAATTCGGACTTCATGTTTTAGAAGGTTATGGCACCACCGAAACGGCACCCGTTGTCTCCATTAATTTACCCGATATTTTAATTCCAAAATATTATCACGTACAGCAAGGTTACAAACCCGGCGCAGTAGGTCTACCGGTGCCTGGCACATCGATTCACATCGTCAACCCAAAAACATTAGAACAATTACCTCCGGGCGAATCGGGTTTAATCCTCGTCGCAGGTCCACAACTGATGAAAGGTTATTTTCACCAACCTGAGCAAACAAAAGAGATCATCATTCATAAAAACAATACCCGCTGGTATAAAACTGGTGACCAAGGATTTTTAGACGAGGATGGTTATCTTACCATTACCGATCGTTATTCGCGCTTTGCAAAAATCGCAGGCGAAATGGTTAGCTTATCCCATGTTGAAAATGCCATTGCGCCCTTGTTACCCGAGAACATCGATTGCGCCGCTGTTGCCCTCCCCGATGAGAAAAAAGGTGAAAAGATTGTTTTACTCGTAACAAAATTAAACGAAACCCCTGCCGAATTTAAAAAACGCTGCGTTGAAGCCAAGATCAAAGCCTTACTCATCCCGAACGAAATCCAAATCGTTGACGAAATCCCCAAGCTGGGCACAGGCAAAACAAACTTCGCACAAGCTAAAAAAATCGCTCAAAATCTCTAGACCATATAATACCAATCTGGTATTATATTCAAAAATAAAGGGGATTACACATGCTTCGTTTAAACCGACTCACCGATTATGCCTGCGCACTGATGCAACATCTCGCACGCAAACAAGAGATACAAAAAGCCTCTGAAATCGCTCGAGTGACGCAAATCAACCTGCCAACCATCAATAAATTATTGAAACAACTCGCGAAAGCCGGACTCGTTCAATCACAACAAGGCGTCAATGGCGGCTATGCCTTAGCAAGACCAGCGACCCAAATCACTCTCCTGGACATCATCAACGCAACGGAAGAATCCTTTGGGATCACGCGCTGCACACGCAATGAAGCCTGTGAACGACAAACTGTTTGTGACATGAAAAAAAATTGGAATCAGACCAATCAAATATTTAGCAAAATGCTGAAAAATATTCGATTGGTGGACTGGGAGAGACATTAGAAACCCGCGAAGTAGTTACGGAATGGCAAAAACATTTTACTTAAAAGAGGAAACACAAATGACTATCTTAATCACACAACCTGCCCCTGACTTTACTGCTCCTGCCGTGCTAGGCACCGGCGAAATCATTGAAAACTTCTCGTTATCAAAAACAATCAAAAATAAATACGCGCTCGTGTTTTTTTATCCACTCGACTTTACGTTCGTCTGCCCATCTGAATTAATTGCCCTCGATCATCGCATGACCGAATTTAAAAAACGCAACATCGAGGTCATCGGCGTATCGATCGATTCGCAATTCACACATCACGCCTGGCGCAATACCAAAATCAATGAAGGCGGTATCGGCTCAGTAAAATTTACGTTAGTTGCTGATATCAATCACCGCATCACAAAAAGCTATGGCGTAGAACATCCAACAGCAGGTGTCGCCTTGCGCGGCGCGTTTATGATTGACAAAAAAGGTTTGGTGCGCTCACAAATCGTGAACGATTTGCCGATCGGCCGCAACGCAGATGAAATCATCCGAATTTTTGATGCCATTGATTTTTGTGAAACACATGGCGAAGTCTGTCCGGCAAACTGGAAGCCTGGCGACAAGGGCATGAAAGCCTCGCCTGATGGTGTAGCGGGTTATTTGGCCTCACACTCAGAGACTTTGTAAAAAATTTGATCAAAAGCAAGAAAAACATTTTACTGGCATTTTTTGAACAATCTGATATACTTTAATCGTGTGAACTATGGTATTAATCAGATGACATCTATTAAAAACATAAAAAGAGTTGTCCTTAAAATATTTTCCCTTCTTTTATTGGTCATCCTAGCACTCACCACCTATGTCGCGACTGCATCGCCACTGCCTGTTAACCAAGACGCTAGTACTGGTAGGATCATTGGCTATCTCCCTGCTTGGAAAAGCTTACCTTCCGCCGAGCAACTTAAAGACGCTGGCTATACCGACATCCTTGTTGCTTTTGGGCTTTTCAGCAGCACAACTGGACTCATTGTTGATAGCGCCTTTGCTGAAACAGTAACGCCTAAATATATCAAAAACTTACAAGATGCTGGCATTAAAGTGTTGCTCTCTGTTGGTGGTGCGCAATCTAATATCGCAACTACCACCGTAAATTTTCATGATGCTTATACCGCCTCCAAACTTAGTGACAATGATTATGCAAATTCATTAGCAACAAATTTTATTAACGATTTTGTAACCTCTCCTTATCACTTTGATGGTATTGATATTGATGTTGAACAAGGCTTAGATGCTGTGAATGGGGATGATTTTTCTAATCCTACTGGCGATGTTGGCATCATGATTAAATTCATTAATAAATTACATGCGTTAGATCCAAACTTATTGATTAGCCTTGTACCCCAATCTGCAAACATGTCACCATCGCGCAATTATATCGGACAGTGGGCAAACTACAGCGCGATCATCAATCAAGTCAATACTCCCTTAAGCTGGGTTGGCATTCAACTTTATAATAGCGGCGGCATGTATGGCGTTAACAATAAACTTTATGATCCAAACGCTGGTGATTCCATGATTGATTTTTCCACGGCAATGGCAAGCAACTTAATGGAGTCTTGGCCATCACAAGTAGACAGCGTTCCTACTTATTTCCTCCCTTTTAAAAATATATTGCGACCTGATCAAGTAGTTTTGGGTTATCCATCAATGGATAATAACAAC
>MGXQ01000034.1 GCA_001801405.1 Gammaproteobacteria bacterium RIFCSPHIGHO2_02_FULL_42_13
CACCGCCTAGAACTGCGCCATGCCTAGCGCACTTATTCCCCGCATTCCGCTTCGCTCCATGCGGGCTACGCTGACTACGCAGATTTTCAGGGATGACGACACTTCGGTATTAAACCAACTGTTCCTTCGCCTTCTCCACAATCGCCACAAATGCTTCTTTATTATGAATGGCTAAATCGGCTAATACTCTGCGATCAATTTCGATGTTTGCTTTCTTCAAGCCACTCATCAATCGGCTATACGATAATCCGCATTCACGCGCACCAGCATTCACGCGCACAATCCATAAGGATCGAAAATCACGTTTCTTTAGTTTGCGACCAATATAAGCGTACTGCCCTGCTTTAATGACAGCTTGCTTCGCGGCTCGGTATACTCGGCTATGCGCGCCATAATAACCTTTCGCTTTTTTTAACAACTTTTTGTGTCTTGCTCTCGCTGTAACACCACGTTTTACTCTTGGCATAATTTTCCCCTTCTGACTTAATTATTTAACATACGATTAACAGCGGCAACATCGCTCGCATTTACCAAGGAAGTTCCCCGTAAATGACGTTTACGTTTAGTGCTTTTGCTGGTCAGAAGATGGCGTCGATTTGCACTTTTGCGCTTATACCCACCGCCTGTTTTTTTGATGCGTTTTTTAGTCGCACTCTTGGTCTTCAACTTATATGACATATTAACTCCGCATTTAACTAGAATTAACTCGCTGCAATCCTAGTTCTTTTGTTTATTACTTAACTTTTTTTGGTACTAATACCATTCTCATTTGTCGTCCTTCAAACGTCGGTGCTTGCTCCGTATCAGAATGCGTTTCGACATCATGCTGCATCCGTTTCAAGACCTCCATTCCTATCTCCCTATGCGCAGCCTCGCGGCCACGAAAACGAAGTTGGACTTCCACTTTATCTCCATGTGTCAGGAAACGTATCAGGTTGCGTAGTTTTACCTGATAATCCCCTTCCCCAATCCCTGGGCGAATTCTGATTTGCTTGATCTGCATCTGTTTTTGTTTTTTCTTCGACGCAGATTGCTTTTTCTTTAACTGAAAAACATACTTGCCGTGATCCATAATCCGACAAACGGGTGGTTCGGCATTTGGAGAAATTTCTACAAGATCAAGTCCGACTGCTATCGCTTTTGCTAAAGCGGCCTGTCGAGATAAAATGCCCAGCTGCTCTCCTTTTTCATTAATCACCCGAACTTCAGGTGACCGAATATCGGCATTTACATTAACTCGTTTTGCTTTTGTAATAATACAACTATCCTCCTATTTTTTTTGGAGCATCTCAGCCTGCAAGCGAGCCGCCAATGCCTCTAAAGACATGCTGCCCAAATCCTCTCCAGCCCGAGTTCTCACCGATACGCTAAAAGCGTCCATTTCCTTATCCCCGATAATGAGCTGATAAGGCACACACTTCAACGTGTATTCGCGGATTTTAAAGCCGATCTTCTCATTTCTCAAGTCTGCTCGGCATCGAATGCCCTGTTTTTTCAATGTTTTTACGATTTTTTGGGCATAATCGGCCTGTCGGTCGGTAATATTGAGCACAATAACCTGTAAAGGCGCCAACCAAAGCGGCAATTTTCCCGCATAATGCTCCAATAAAATCCCAATAAATCGCTCAATCGAACCCAAAATGGCACGGTGCACCATGATCGGTGCCTGTCGAATACCATCTTTTGCCACATATTCGGCTCCCAAACGACCCGGCATCGAGAAATCGACCTGGATCGTACCACATTGCCAAACCCGTTCTAAGCAATCACGCAGATGAAACTCGATTTTGGGTCCATAAAAAGCTCCCTCCCCCGGCGCCCATTCAAAGACTAATTGCTTATCATTTAAAGCGACTTCCAACGCTTTTTCCGCACGCTGCCAATTTTCATCTGTACCAATATATTTTTGAGGTCGCGTTGCCAATCGTATGACGATGTCGTCAAAACCAAAATCATGGTACGTATTTAACACAATATCGATCAGGGTAATAATTTCGGTCTGCAATTGATCCTCCGTGCAAAACACATGTGCATCGTCTTGCACAAATTCCCGAATACGCATCAATCCATGCAACGCCCCTGACAATTCGTTGCGATGACATAAACCAAATTCCGCCATGCGCAACGGCAAATCACGGTAACTTTTTAAGCCCTGATTATAAATCTGAATATGACCGGGACAGTTCATCGGCTTGATTGCATATTCACGATTTTCGGACGTTGTCGTAAACATGTTCGCATCAAATTTATCCCAATGACCCGATTTTTCCCACAATTTGCGATCCAAAATTAATGGCGCAAAAACTTCTTCGTAATCATAATCTTGCAGTTTATTTCTCATGTAGTGGATTATATTTTGATACAGCGCCCAACCGTTCTGATGCCAAAACATCATGCCTGGCGCTTCTTCTTGCGAATGAAACAAATCTAAATTTTTGCCAATCCGTCGATGATCGCGTTTTTCGGCCTCTTCCAATCGCTCTAAATAGATCGTTAAATCTTTCTTATTCGCCCAAGCGGTTCCATAAATACGCTGTAACATGGCATTATTAGAATCACCACGCCAATAAGCACCGGCCAATTTCATCAACTTAAACGCTTTTAATTTGCCTGTACTTGGCACATGTGGACCGCGGCAAAGATCGGTAAAGTCGCCTTGCTCATAAAAGGAAATCGTCTCTGTCTCTGGTAAATCTTCGATAATCTGCACTTTATACTCTTCACCCAACGACTTAAAAAACTTAACCGCTTCTTTACGCGACATGACTTTTCGTAAAATAGGCATATCTTTTTTCGCTAACTCAGCCATGCGTTTTTCAATTTTTTCTAAATCTTCAGGTATAAACGGATGTGGATAAGCAAAATCATAATAGAACCCATTATCGATCATCGGACCAATCGTGACCTGTGCGCTTGGAAATAATTGCTTGACCGCTTGCGCCATTAGATGCGCCGTTGAATGGCGAATGATATTTAATCCTTCGGGATCTCGATCGGTAATAATTTGTAAACTAGCATCTTGTTCAATGAGATAGCTCGTATCGAATATTTGATCATTAATTTTTCCGCCCAAGGCTGCTTTTGCTAAGCCTGCACCGATTCGGCTCGCCACATCATAAATGGAAACGGGCTGATCAAATTCTAACTGCTTCCCATCCGGAAGTGTAATAATTGGCATGAAATCTACCTGCGAAATAATTGGTAGGCGCGAGTGGGATCGAACCACCGACCACCACCATGTCAAGGTGGTGCTCTACCACTGAGCTACGCGCCTAAAAAGGCAAAAGATAGCATCCCTCCAGGAAATAAGCAATAATGCCCACATGAACCTCCAAGGGGAAGACGCCTATTGCAACCAGAGTAGGTTGGGCCGTGTTTAGGGACAGGACATCGCGGACACGGTAAAGTGTCATTTCGACGAGCGTTTTTTACACTGTCATTTCGACGAGCGAAGCGAGGAGAAATCTCCTAAAATTGAACACGATTCATGAGATTCCTCCAGCGCCTATGGCGCTGTTCGGAATGACAGGAAACTAAAAGGCGCCGTTCAATAATAACCAATGATAAGTTTTTAAAACGGGAAATTATAACGAAAAACAATCAAGGGGAAGACGCCTATTGCAGCCAGAGTTAGAAAAAAGTTTTTATTTCTAAACTGGCCGCAATACATTCAAACAAAAAGTTGATCAGGCTTTTTATTTTTGCTTTAAAAAATTGATCAGGTTTTCCAAAGGCGTTTCACGATAATCATTTGGAATTGATTTAGTGATCCAAATTTTTGGACTCTAAACAGTTCGCCACGTTTACCGATGTTTGTCATTGTAGCTTCAAAAAAATAAAATACAATCAGTTTTTTTATTATTTTGTATAAGTTTTTTCTTACAAAGAAATACAATAAAGGATTACGCCTTTAATTTCTCTTCTAATATTTTTATTCGATTTCTTAATTTAATCGCTTCTTCAAATTCTAAATTTTGCGCATTCAGATACATTTGTTTTTCTAAATGCCTGACAATAAAAATCTACTGATTTTTGCACATCAATCACAACCAAATAGGGCGTTATCCAATTCATATTTTTTTGTTTCATTTTAATTATCTCTTTTAATCAGAAATCCGTGCCATATCTATTGATAAATCTCTTTCCGGTGACCAATATTAATAACCAATACAGTCACTTCTTTGTCGTTAATTTCACAGATAAGTCGATAATCTCCAACTCGATAGCGCCATAAGCCGGTTAACTTCCCCATCAATGGTTTGCCGAAATCTCTAGGCGTTTTAGCAGTCAATAAACGATCACTTAAAAAACCGACAATTCTCTTCTGAGCGGTACGATCTAGTTTTTTAAGTTGCTTTACAGCATGTTGATCTAACTTAATTTTCCAGCCCAAGATCTTTGATCACCTTTGCTAACGGGACAGATGGATTCTTTTTTTCTAACACTGAAATTGCTATTAAATAGTCTTCTTTATCTTCTAAAAATGCTTCTAATGCTTTTTTAACGTAATATGACTTCGTTCGACCGGTCTTTTCTGATAGTCGATTTAAACGATTTTCCAAATGTTCAGGCAATCTCATTGCAAACATTCTATGCGCCCTCTTTGTTATACATGTATAGCAAGTATAACATATCATTTAAAATTATCAATGCAAATAAGCAGAAAAACTATAACCCATTGATTTTTTAGAAGTTGGATGCCAAAGGATTACTTTTTCAGCTGCTCTTCTAAACGTTTGACTCGATTTCTTAATTTAATCGCTTCTTCAAATTCTAAATTTTGCGCATGCAGATACATTTGTTTTTCTAATCGCTCAATATCTTTCATCATATCAATGGGATCTTTAATGAGTTCATAATCTGACACAGATTCGTTCACCTGACGGTTAGATTTTTTATCATCACACGCCCCTTCCATAATATCTTTAACCGCTGTTGAGATTTGTGTCGGCGTAATACCATGTTTCTTATTATACGCTTGCTGTTTTTTGCGACGACTGTTTGTCACGTCAATCGCCGCTTGCATCGAGTTCGTCACATGATCAGCATACATGATCGAACGCCCTTTAATATGTCTTGCCGCGCGCCCCATGGTTTGAATCAACGCACGTTCAGAACGTAAAAACCCTTCTTTATCCGCATCTAAAATAGCGACTAAAGCCACTTCGGGAATATCCAATCCTTCGCGCAATAAATTAATCCCAACTAGCGCATCAAATTTACCTAACCGCAAATCACGAATAATTTCAACTCGCTCAACCGTCTCAATATTTGAATGCAAATAACGCACGCGCACACCATGCTCATCCAAATATTCCGCCAAATCTTCTGCCATACGCTTTGTCAATGTTGTCACAAGCACACGTTCATGTTGCGCCGCACAGAGATTAATTTCAGATAACAAATCATCGACCTGCGTTGCAACCGGTCGTATTTCAATCTTCGGATCCAACAAACCCGTCGGCCGGACAACTTGTTCGACTAATTGATCCGTATTTTCAGCTTCATAAGACCCTGGCGTTGCTGATACAAATATGCGTTGGGGCGAACGCGCTTCAAATTCATCAAATCGCAAGGGTCGATTATCCAATGCAGAGGGCAACCGAAATCCATATTCAACCAATGTCGTTTTACGCGAACGATCACCTTTATACATGCCGGATATTTGCGGCAACGTCGTATGCGATTCATCCACAATTAAAAGCGCATCATCGGGCAAGTAATCAAATAACGTTGGCGGCGGCTCCCCGGCGTCGCGCGTTGATAAATAACGCGAATAATTTTCAATACCGGAGCAATAACCCAACTCAATCATCATTTCGATATCAAAAAGCGTACGTTGTTCTAATCGTTGCGCTTCAACCAACTTATTGAGATCGCGCAATACAGTCAATCGCTCTTTGAGCTCTGCTTTAATCTGATCAATCATATCTAAGATCGTTTGACGCGGTGTGACAAAATGTGATTTTGGAAAAATCGTTGCGCGTGGCACTTCGCGTAACACATGGCCAGTCAACGGATCAAAATAACTCATCCGTTCAATTTCATCATCGAATAATTCAATACGCACCGCATCTTGTGAAGATTCTGCCGGATGGATATCAATGACATCACCGTGCACACGAAACGTTGCGCGTTTTAATTCAACATCGTTTCGTGTATATTGCAATTCCGCCAAGCGACGTAAAATAGTGCGCTGATCAATGCGTTCTCCTCGATTCAAATGCAACACTAAACTTAAATACGCTTTAGGATCGCCCAAACCATAAATCGCCGAAACGGTTGACACAATAATAACATCGCGGCGTTCTAATAATGATTTAGTCGCCGACAAACGCATTTGTTCAATATGTTCGTTAATCGAAGAATCTTTTGCGATATAGGTGTCACTCACCGGCATATACGCTTCCGGCTGATAATAATCATAATACGATACAAAATATTCAACGGCATTATTGGGGAAAAAGCCTTTCATTTCGCCATATAATTGCGCCGCTAACGTTTTATTATGCGCCATAATCAGAGTCGGTCGCTGAACAGTCTCAATCGTATGCGCCATCGTAAAGGTTTTGCCGGATCCAGTAACGCCCAATAACGTCTGAGAAAACAACCCCTGTCGAAGGCCGTCTGTAAGAGCGCTAATCGCCTGCGGCTGATCGCCTGCAGGCTTAAATGAAGATTGTAAATTAAAATGCGTATCCATTGAGGCATTATATCGTCGAAGTAGCTAGACGCCAGTCTTTTTCCTGTTAGAATAATGCTTTTTGTTCCTAAGGAAGACCAATGACCATCAAGCTCGCTGAACGCATCAATCAAGTACAATCTTCTGCAACACTGGCATTGAATTCAAAAGCAACGGCGCTAAAACTTGCTGGCACAGAGATTTTTAACTTAAGCGTCGGCGAACTCGACTTTGATATGCCCGAACATGTTAAACAAGCCGGCATCCGCGCCATTCAAAACAACCTTAATAAATATACGCCGGTGGATGGCACCACTGAATTAAAAAAAGCAATTCAACAAAAGTTTTTACGCGAGAATAATTTAAACTATGATTTGTCGCAAATTATTGTATCAACAGGCGCCAAACAATCTTTATTCAATATTTGCCAAGTGCTATTAAATCCTGGCGATGAAGCGATCATTCCTGCACCCTGCTGGGTCAGTTATCCTGAGATGGTTAAAAACACACATGCACAACCTGTTTTTATTCATACGAC
>MGXQ01000035.1 GCA_001801405.1 Gammaproteobacteria bacterium RIFCSPHIGHO2_02_FULL_42_13
CCTTTTTTATTACTCTGCTTATTCTAATCTAACTTTTCATGTTTAAAAACACTTTTTTTATCAGGGAAATTGTTTGATCATCCGGCGTGAATGCTTACTTTTCTAATCGTGCCGTTTTGAGCGCTGGTTTAGCAAGCGTAGCCCGGGTGAAGCGAAGCGAAATGCGGGAATATTTATTCACCTTATTATTCCCCGCATTTCGCTTCGCTCCATGCGGGCTACTACTTTTTATTATCCCCGCATTTCGCTTCGCTCCATGCGGGCTACGGCTACTTCAATCAAAGTGATACGCAAAGGTTAGATGATACATCTGAACCGTGTAATGATTCACTAAAGTATGTACGACGGTGTTTGCATCTTTTAAATCTAAATTCACATTGCCGGTCATTAACACGTGATAGCTAAAAGAAACAGTGAGTTGTGTGTCGGCATGATAATCGATGCCAATGATACCTTGCGCAGAGGGCGTAATTTGTTTTCCCTTGAGGCTATAATTAGAGTTTGTTTTAACGCTTTCTTCGACTTGTGTGGCGCCGACACCCATGCCGACATAGGGCACAAGCGTGTCAAAATATTGTCGTAGTTCGTATAGGCCAGTGATCATCGTTGTAAAGAATGCGACGCCGCCACCTAAGCCGGTTGGGCTTATGCCATTAATGGAAAATCGGTCTGCATCTGTTTCTATGTAAAGGGCAGAAATTTCTGCGCGCCAGTTAGGATTGAAATAATAGCCCAATGCTAAACCACCATTAATTGGGAAATTTTCGCTGTGTTTATAAACATAGTTTCCAGCGTTATCGCGTTTAGCAACTCTTGAGATGGCGCTCGTGCCTAATATAAGGCTGAGATACTTTGAATAATAAGTTGGCGGGGTGTTTGTGATAGCCATTGTGTTAAGACTGAAGCAGATCAAGGTGGTTGCGATCAGTGTGCGAACTATCCGTGTCATGTTTTTTCCTTAGGATAAAAGATCGTAACTATTCAGCACAAACAAGGAACGTCCATATTTTGGTGCTTTTGGGCGAAAAATCTCTTCAAAATGCTCATGTACTATCGTGTACACTCCGCTTTCTCATCGATTTTTCACCCAAAATCATCCAAAATCTGAACGTTCTCCGTGTTTTAGGTTTTGCGGTGAATAGTTACAAAAGATCATTATAAGGAGGTGCTAGATGATTTACAATATTGTATGAGCTGCTTTCTGTAATCGATCGTGAATCGCTGTCCAATCAGGCGAATTTGGCACATCTTCAATGATAATATAATCATAACGTAATGCATCGGCGGCATGCATCTGATGATAAAGCGTTTGTGCGTATGCCGTTGCGTGCTCGGGCATTTGAATCCAATGGCAATGGTCGGTGTTTTTGGGCTGTGGTTGTTGTGCGAATACGACGCATGTCTTATGACGAATGATGTCGAGGAGTTTCTCAGACGTCACAAGAATGGTAGGCGTTTTTGGCGCATAATGTGAGGCTAGCATGCCGGGTGTGCGAGAAGCGGATGCCTTGTGTACTAGTTGAATATCTTGCTTTAAGACAGTTCTAATTTGTTCTGCTGTAATCATGCCGGGTCGTAAAATTTGCGGCTTATTTGAACTTAAATCAATAATCGTTGATTCAATGCCAACGCTGCAAGCGCCACCATCAACGATAGGAAGTTTATCGCCAAAGGTTGTATGAACATGTTGGGCGGTGGTGGGGCTGATGGTGCCAAATCGATTGGCCGAAGGCGCCGCTAAACCACCCTTAAATTTTTTCAGAATTTTTTGTGTGATAGGATGAATGGGTGAGCGTAGTGCGATGGTGTCTTGTCCGCCCGTTACAGTTGAATCAATTTGCGATGCTTTTTTTAGCACGATTGTTAATGGCCCTGGCCAAAAAATGTTGGTGAGTTGATAAGCGGTATTCGGAATATGGGCAGCCCAATATTTAATTTGATCGGCGTTCGCAATATGTACGATCAAGGGATGATTTTTGGGTCGTTTTTTGAGCTCAAAAATTTTCAGCACGGCATTAGGATTACTCGCATCTGCGGCGAGTCCATAGACGGTTTCAGTGGGAATGGCGACCACGTCACCGGATTTAAGAAGTTGTACAGCTTCATCGATGTTTATGGAGAAATTTGCTATGGTGTTCATCTTGTTTTTTTCAATGGCGTTAAAGAACCATATATTATATGGTAGTATGGAAGAGAAAGTAAGAAATTTAGGTGGGTATATGGTTTCGAGAATTTTATCAGGTATGCGCACGACGGGTGAATTGCACTTGGGGCATTATCATGGTGTTCTGAAGAATTGGCTAGAATTACAGCAACAATATGACTGTTTCTTCTTTGCCGCAGACTGGCATGCGCTGACGACGGATTACGAGGATCCCTATAATATTCCTCAATATACTTTTGATATGATCGTTGACTGGCTGGCGGTGGGGATCGATCCAAAGCGCGCCAATATCTTTATTCAGTCGCGAGTGCCTCTGCATGCCGAATTGCATGTGCTGCTTTCTATGATCACACCACTGGGCTGGTTGGAGCGTGTGCCGACGTATAAAGATCAGCAACAGCAGCTGAAAGATAAGGATTTATCGACCTATGGTTTTTTAGGTTATCCGGTATTACAGGCTGCTGATATTTTGATGTATAAAGCCAGCAAGGTGCCTGTAGGCGCCGATCAGGTGCCGCATGTTGAGTTGGTGCGTGAGATTGCCAGACGCTTTAATTATCTTTATGGTCGCGCTGATCGGACGCAGAAACGTTCGCCAGAAGAGTATATTCATATCATTTTGCCAGAACCCGAGGTTATGTTGACGAAATGTCCGATCTTTCCCGGTCTGGATGGTCGAAAAATGTCCAAAACATATCATAATACGATTGGATTGCGTGAGGATCCTAAATCAGTTGAGCAAAAATTACTCACAATGCCGACTGATCCCGCTCGAGTTAAGCGCACGGATCCGGGTGATCCTGAAAAATGCCCGGTTTGGCCATTGCATAAAGTTTATTCAGATGATAGCGTTAAAGAGTGGGTACAAAAAGGTTGCCGCAGCGCCGGAATTGGTTGCATAGAATGTAAACGAGTCTTGATTGACAAGGTATTGGAGGAACAAGCGCCGATTTGTGAACGCGCTTTAGAATTTGAACAAAACCCCGCCTTCGTGCATAGTATTATAGAGAAGGGGTGTGAAGCAGCCCAATCGGTTGCTAAACAGACAATGGCTGAGGTGCGTGAAGCCATGGGTATTCTACAAACAGGACATGTAAAGTGACTGAAGAAGCGATTGATACACAAGAGATGATCATTGATCAGGACGCCGGTGGTATTTTTGTCAATGGACAGTTGTTTGAGAAATTACCGGATGATTTATATATTCCACCCGAAGCGCTCAAGATTTTTTTAGAAGCGTTTGAAGGGCCATTGGATCTGTTGCTTTATTTGATCCGAAAACATAACTTTGATGTATTGAATTTGCCGGTTGCAGATATTACACGGCAATACATGCAATATATCGAGTTGATGCAAGTATTGAATTTGGAATTGGCGGCTGAATATTTGTTGATGGCTGCGATGTTGGCTGAAATTAAATCGCGCATGTTACTGCCCAGACCGATTGAAGAAACGGACGAAGAAGATCCGCGTGCGGAATTAGTGAGACGATTGCAAGAATATCAGCGTTACAAAACGGCATCAGAAAATCTTGAGGTCTTGCCGCGACGCGGGCGTGATACCTTTGTGGCAACGGCGGAAGCGCCGCCGATGTCGGTTGAAAAACCATTGCCCGAAGTGGATTTAAAAGAATTAATGATGGCATTTGCGGACGTGTTAGAGCGCGCAAAGTTAAACACATCGCATCGTGTCGAACGAGAAACGTTATCCATTCGTGAGCGCATGTCGATTATTGTTAATGCGTTAGGCGGAAGTAAATTTGTGCCTTTTTCAATATTTTTTAATGTGAGCGAAGGGCGCATGGGTGTCGTGGTGACATTTATTGCAATTTTGGAGTTAATACGTGGTTCAGTGATTGAAATTGTGCAATCGCATCCGTTTGCTCCGATTCATTTGAGGGCGGTGGTGCATGAGTGATAACAAACAGCTATGTCGTATCTTAGAAGGTTCTTTATTTGCAGCGGATCGACCGTTGTCGATTAATGATTTAGCGAATTTATTTGAACAGAATAAATGTCCCGAAAAACAAGCTATTCGTCAGGCATTAATGACATTAATGGAAGACTATGCCGATCGAGGTATCGAATTAAAAGAATTAGCCAGCGGGTTTCAGTTTCAAGTGAAAGCGGAATTTTCTGAGTGGATTCAAAAACTCTGGGAAGAAAAGCCTGCGCGTTATTCGCGCGCCTTTTTAGAGACGTTGGCATTGATTGCGTATCGTCAGCCGATTACGCGCGCGGAAATTAGTGAAGTGCGTGGTGTGGTGGTGAGCTCGAATATTATTCGTACGTTAATGGAACGAGATTGGATCCATGTGATTGGATTTAGAGATGTGCCAGGTAAACCTGGGTTATATGGTACAACCAAGAAATTTTTAGATGATTTTGGGTTAAAGAGTTTAAGCGAATTACCATCGTTGCCCGAAATCCAAGCGCTGGATCAGCTCGAAGATAGCTTGAAAAAACAATTAACCTTGGAAGATTTGCAAGAAGCAGCGGCCAATGTCGAAGCGGCAGAGTCGGTGTCAGATGAATTAGACGAATCAGCCGATGTTGAAGAGATAAGCTCGTCCTCTGAATAATATATGAAAACTGAAAAACTACAAAAAGTATTAGCCAATCTAGGCTTAGGTTCACGTCGTGAAATTGAAAAATGGATTGACGAGGGTCGTGTGCGGCTCAATGATCAGCCTGCAAAATTAGGCGATCGTGCATCGTTAGGCGATAGAATTCATGTCGATGATAAGTTGATTAAGCAACATTCAACGCATGTAACGCCGACTAAAATATTATTGTATCACAAGCCCGAAGGTGAAATTTGTTCGCGCAGTGATCCTGAAGGGCGTCGCACTGTATTTGAAGCGTTACCAATGATTAAAAAAGGTCGCTGGATTATGATTGGGCGACTGGATATTAATAGTTCGGGATTGTTATTGTTTACGAATGATGGTGAGCTGGCCAATCGTCACATGCACCCGTCTTCACAAATCGAACGTGAATATCAAGTGCGTGTGTTAGGTGAGGTGACGCCTGAAATTATAACGCGGTTAACAAAAGGCGTGCGATTAGAAGAAGGCATGGCGCGTTTTAAGTCGGTTAAATTAGCTGGCGGTCGTGGTGCAAATCGTTGGTATAAAGTAATTTTAACCGAAGGAAAAAATCGTGAAGTGCGCCGACTCTTTGAATCGCAAGGATTAAAAGTCAGTCGATTGATGCGCGTGCGATTCGGTTCGATTCTGTTGCCGCGACATTTGCATCCGGGTGGATATCATTTGTTGAAAGATTCCGATATCTCAATAAAATAACTGCACGCCGCCCCAAACACCGGCAATCAAACCAAACAGCGATGTTACCGATAAAATAACGCCCACAAAAATGGCATAATATTTATTGAGCTTAAATGGTTTGGGTAAGGCATTGAGCGCTAATAAAAACAAAAATCCTAACACGATCGGTAATAAAATAGCATTTAAGACTTCCACGGCAACGCTTAGGTTAACCAAATTAATGCCTGACAGCACCAGCATGCCGCCCGCGCTCAAGGTGAGAAAATAAATAATATAAAACCACGGTGCTTCGCGCGGGTGATGTTCGAGTGAATGTTTGTAACCGGTGACTTCGCCGAGCGCCCAGGCGGCGGTTAACGAAACCACAATGGCCGCAATCAGTGAGGCACCAATCATGCCGAGTGCAAATAAGATTTCGCCCGCGGTTTTTCCTAAAAAGGGCGTTAAGGCTTCACTGATTTGGTGAACGGTATTTAATGATTCGCCCGGATGGGTTTTGCCGATGGTAGAGGCGGTTGTGATGATAATAGCAATCATAATGAATTGTGTGACCACGGCGCCGATTGCGGTGTCCCAGCGTGCTAACGTTAGTGCATCAGTTTTTAATTTTTTATCGACGACGGCGGATTGTTGATAAAAGATCATCCACGGCATAACAACGGCGCCTATATTTGCAGCCGCTAAATATAAATAACTCGGGTTTGTTAATAAGGGTGTGCTGGTTAATCCTTTTATGATGGCTGACCATGAAGGATGTGACATATAAGCAACGGCTAAAAAAACGAGTTCAAATAAACCAATCGCCATCGCGCAGCGTTCAACGGAATGATAAGTGCCGGTGACAATAATGGTTGTTAAGAATATTGTGGTTAATAATACAATAATCCAGCCGGGGATATTGAATAACATGCCAACGCCGACCAATCCGACAAACTGTGAGATGATGGCGCCGACACAACAAACCAATAAGGTTGTAATTGAAAACCACGCCCAAAATTTTCCAAAATGTTTTTTGATGAGTTCGCCATGACCTAAGCGAGTCACCAAACCTAACCGTACGGTGAGTTCTTGGGCAATATACAGAATAGGAATTAAGAGCAATTGCAGGTTGATCATGCGATATTGCCAGATGGCACCGGTTTGGGCGGCCGTAATCACGCTACCCGCATCGGTGTCCGCCAACATCACAACAATTCCGGGGCCAAATACTGCTAAAAACAGCTTTAATCGTCGATAAAATGATCGTTGTTTGATGATATGAGCCATGTTGTTTTTCTGCAAAAAATGAAGTCTATCAGATTACTGACGATGTTGGAAATACAAACCACATTATATTTTTTCTTTCAATTGATATAACAATGCCAATGCATCTTTGGGCGCGAGCTCGTCGGGCTTGATATTATTTAATAGCTCAATTAATTCGTTATGTTCGTTCACGACAAACAAATCATTTTGTTGTGGCTGTGTTTTTTGATTCACGACACTCGCGTTTTCGAGTTGTAATAATTTTTGTTTGGCTTGCGCAATCACATCGCGCGGAATGCCGGCCAATTTAGCAACTTGTAATCCATAACTTTGATTGGCCGAGCCTTCTTGCACAGCATGTAAAAACACAATGCTGTCGTTATGTTCGATGGCATCTAGATGAATGTTCACAATGTTTGAAAAGGTATCGGGTAAAACCGTCAGTTCAAAATAATGTGTCGCAAATAATGTAAACGCTTTAATTTTTTCTGATAGATATGCAGCAACCGCCCAGGCGAGCGATAAACCATCAAAGGTGCTCGTGCCGCGGCCGATTTCATCTAGCAACACTAAGCTATTTTCGGTGGCATTATGTAAAATATTAGCGGTTTCTGTCATTTCCACCATAAACGTCGATCGTCCACTGGCTAAATCATCGCTCGCACCAATGCGTGTGAAAATGCGATCAATCGGTCCAATGATAGCGCTTTTTGCAGGAACAAAACTGCCGGTATAGGCGAGTAAAACAATTAATGCCGTTTGTCGCATGTAAGTGGATTTGCCGCCCATGTTGGGGCCGGTGATCATTAAAATGCGGCGTGTATCATTGCAAATGGTATCGTTGGGTACGAATGGATTTTCTAACGCTTGCTCAATCACTAAATGTCTGCCGCCAATAATTTCGATGCCGGGTTTGTCAGTTAAGATTGGCGCGTTCAAATTTAATGTTTGTGCGCGTTCGGCAAAATTATTAATAACATCCAGTTCGGCAATGGCTTGTGCGCAGATTTGTAATGGATTTAAATCGCCGAGTAATTTATCTAACAGTTCATCGTATAAGGCTTTTTCGCGCGCGAGTGCGCGTGCGCTGCTACTTAAAACCTGATCTTCAAATTCTTTTAATTCGGGGGTGATAAAACGCTCGGCGTTTTTTAATGTCTGACGTCGAATGTAATCCGTTGGCGCAAGTTTGGATTGAACGCGCGAGATTTCAATGTAATAACCGTGAATGCGATTATAACCAACTTTTAATGTTGGAATGTTTGTGCGTTTCTTTTCGCGTTCTTCGAGTTGGACTAAGAAATCACCGGCGTTTTTGCTTAAATTACGTAACTCATCGAGTGTTTCGTCGTAGCCTTCTGCCATAACACCACCGTCGCGCAATACAACAGGTGGCGTTTCAATCACTGCTCTCATGAGTAAATCATAAACTTCTGGAAATTCAGAAATATCTCTTGATAAGG
>MGXQ01000036.1:0-4009 GCA_001801405.1 Gammaproteobacteria bacterium RIFCSPHIGHO2_02_FULL_42_13
TAAAGGACAAGCCTATCAATGGTTTGAACGAGGCGCACAAGAAGGCCATGATCGCGCGCAATATAATTTAGGTCAGATGTTGGAATATGGGGATGGCGTCGAAAAAGATTTAAATCAAGCGTTGTTTTGGTATCACAAAGCGCACGAACAATCCTACCCGAATGCCGATAAAAAAGTGCAGCGCGTCAGTGAAAAATTAGCCGCGATGAAACAAATACAATAACCTCTGTATCGCGATTAAAGTTTCTGCGAAATGTTTTTAGCAAGAGGATTACCAAATTCGCCACCACGGTTTTTTAGGTAATTTAGATTGGCACTGTGCCAATTGCATTTGATAGGTCCATGCTTGACGTTTTACATTTCGGGCGACGGCTAATAACCATTTTTTCTTTTTATAAGTGCCGCGTTGATATCCGCCCATGCCTTCATGATAAGCCAGATACAAGGAATAAGTATCGGATTTAGAAATTCCAAGCTTTTTATTTATTTGTGTTACATACCAACCAATAAAATCAATCGCGGAGCCAAATGCATCACGATTGGCGCTCGATTTGCCGGTATCTCTTTGATAGTGACGCCACGTGCTATTGACCGCTTGAGAATAGCCAAACGAGCTCGTGGGTCTAAACCAAGGAATGACCCAGAGGAGTTTTTCTCGAGGTGGTTTTGCGTCAGAGCTAAAACGAGATTCTTGATGTACAATTGCCATGGTGACATAAATGGGCACGCCCCAACGCTTTTCAGTTTTTTGCGCATCCCAATACCACGTATTATATTGCTGAAAAATACCACAGATATCGTTTGAGTTTTTAGGCGGTAGCGTGGTGCATGCAACAAGGTTAATCATCAATGTCATGATGGCTAATAGAGCGAAACGTCGTTTTTGATGCATGCTGGGATCTCCCGTGTTGCTTTTTTAGTTGTTCTAATTGTAACTATTCAGCACAAACAAGGAACGTCCATATTTTGGTGCTTTTGGGCGAAAAATCTCTTCAAAATGCTCATGTACTATCGTGTACACTCCGCTTTCTCATCGATTTTTCACCCAAAATCATCCAAAATCTGAACGTTCTCCGTGTTTTAGGTTTTGCGGTGAATAGTTACTTCTAATTGATCAATTTTGCCTTGAATCCTCTGTCGTTCGAATTCGTTGTTTTTAGTGTAATGCAATGCCATTTTAAGTTGTGCGATTGCGCCGGATATATTGTCATATCGTTCATAAAGTTCAGCTCGAATTTGATAGGCTTTTGTCAGTTGTTTTGATTCGCCGAGTGCTTTTGAGTATAAAAGCAAATAATCATCATTTGATTTTTCTGAATCATAGCATTTTTTTAGAATAATCGAAGCTTTTTTTGCATCATGATGAGAGATTAAGAAATCTGCATATTGTGAAATGACAGGATAATAATCAGGGTTGTTGTGGTAAAGATAATCTAATGTTTTTTCTGCTTGTGGCGAGTTGTTGGTGGTTTGTAAAATTTTTGCATAGGTTAAGTTTAAGATTAGATTATGAGGCTCGGTTTCTAATAAATTGATTATCTGTTGTTTTGCTTGATTATTTTTATTCGCTTTTAGTAGCGCTAATGTATAGGCATAATGTAATTTCAGATCGCGAGGGTTTTTGCTAAGCTGAGCATGGAGTTGTTCTATCAGTTCTGGAGCGTTATCGGTTGTCGATGTCATAATTTTTGCTTGAATCAGCTGAAAATCATCGCTGTTTTTTATTTTATAATGCGGGTAGCGTTCGCTACGATTATATGCATCGGCTAATCGTGATTCATTGAGCGGATGTGTTTGCAAAAATTCAGGAATGTTATAGCTATTCAATCGGCCGATTTGTTCGAGATGTTCAAAAAATAGGGGCATGCTGCGCGGATCGAATTTTGCACGCGCTAAAATTTGCATGCCAACGCGATCGGCTTCTTGCTCAAAGCCTCTCGAAAAATTTAAGGTATGTTGATAAAGTCCCGCGGTTGTGGCGCTCATGGCACCCATGCCCGCTTCAGGATTTCGTGTGCCAATTGCAATGGCCGCAATCATAGCGCCCAGCGCTGGCAATTGTAATTGTTTTTGCTCTGCATAAAAGCGCGAGACATGCCCCTGCGTAACATGTGCAATTTCATGTGCGAGTACAGAGGCGAGTTCACTTTCAGATTGCGTCGTTAAAATAAGGCCTGTATTGACGCCAATATATGCGTCGGGGCCAGTTATCGCATTGATGCTGGCATCTTTAATAACAAAAAAATGAAACAGGCGTGACGGTTCTGCGCTGTAGGTGACGAGTCGATAGCCTAATTGTTGGATATAGTCATTGATGATGGGATCATGCTCGAGAGGGAGTTGGGATGTTATGCTGCGCATAAAATATTTTCCTAACTGTTTTTCTTTTTGTGGAGAGAGTGCGCTTTCTGAAGGATCGCCGAGATTAGGTAAATTGTTAGCGAAATAAACGGGACTATAAATAAAACAAAGTGCGCTTAATAATATGCCGACAAGGAAACGTTTCATAGTTATAATTTATCAGGTTCGAGCGATGCATCGATGTTGATTTGTTCGCAGAAGCTACTAAATTCTTCGCGGAATTGAGAAATTTTCGCATCCATAGATAAATCAACAATTAATTGTAAATTAAACATCTCAAGACCGGTTTGTTGTGCGACATAACGACAACCCGTTATTTCACGAATGTTGATTTCATTTTCGGTGAAAAAGTGAGTGACTTGTTCTAACAAATTTGCATTGTACGGCGTAATGATTTGAACAATGTAGGGAATGGTAGAATTTTCTTCGGCATCATCCTCGGCGAGTTTTGTTGCGATCGATAAACTTTCTTCATTGGCTAATTCATTGAGCGCTGCTTCGAGCTTGATGATATTATTGCGGTTGCCGCTGACGAGCAAATTGATGGCGAATTCCGATGCCATTTTATTCATGCAGGTTAATTCGGTTTGGCATTGATGATAGGCGACAATTTCGCTGATTTGATGCGCAACACCTATTTCGTCCGTGCCCAACGCCGAAATTGCTAAATATTGAATCATTTGATTCCCCTCCGTGCAATATATTCCCTAAGAATACGCAATTGATCATTGAGAAACAATGAGACTATTGCTATATTTTCAGTTTTTATGGGGATATTATGAAAGTTATCAAGCGCATTTTTTGTGCAAGCGTGTGTTTGGTTTTGACGGGCTGTGCGACTGTCCAGCGCTATGATCATAATAGTGATTATCGCAAGAGCCAAACAACAAAGGCGATAAATACGTCGAGCGGGATGTCTGCATCGGATATTAAGGACTATTATTCTATTCCATCTGTTAAATCGAATCAGAGTGGTGGTGATATTAGTTTAGTGCCGCCAGGGGCGAAGAAGTTATCTTAAATAATGATTAAAAATTGAGCGCGAATAGAAAGGCTCCTTTCTTGTGCAACCATGAAGGCATCCGGGGTTAAGCATAAAAACATAGCCATTAAAATCATAAAAACATAGTATTATTTGTAGCAGACTTTACCATGGGAATTTTGACACAATCCAAAAATCCTTTTGTACAAAAAACACCACTTTTAGTCTCGTCACGAATTCATTCACCCTATGCCGCACGCATAGAAACCTTATGGAGAGAAACTCGCGAACAAATTATCGAGGTCTTTCCCAAAGCACCGGGATTACCCAAAAATGGCAAACAGCAAGTGTAGCCTGGGTGAAGCGAAGCGAAACCCAGGATGAAGGCCCTGGGTTTCACTCGCTTTGCTCGTTCCACCCAGGCTACGTTACTGTTACTGTTCAAATAATTAGAATAATGTAATATAGGGTAAATTAAATGGATACGGAGAGGTACCGAAGTGGGTGAGGCGGAACAAGAAAAAGCGACCATGGGGAGCTTTTTCCCGCCGAACGCCCGACATGGATGTCGGGCAGGACGATACACCATGGATGGGTTAAAACTTCAAAGGTTGTTGTAAAGAGGTACGGAGAGGTACCGAAGTGGCCATAACGGCGTCGACTCGA
>MGXQ01000036.1:4020-8103 GCA_001801405.1 Gammaproteobacteria bacterium RIFCSPHIGHO2_02_FULL_42_13
GGGTTAATCGCTCCCACGAGGGTTCGAATCCCTCCCTCTCCGCCAATTTACAATTTCAGCATTTTGGAGAGAGATTGCCTCGCGGCTTCGCCGCTCGGCAGGCGCGCTTCGCGCGCCAAAGTCCCATTTTGCGAGGAATGGCGGGCGTAAATTGGGGCGAGTTATACAACCAATTCAAAAAAGAGAAGTTAAACGCCACAAAACTGGAAGCCGAAGTTAAAGAGTTAATGCAAGACGAAGATGTTACCAAAAAGTCCGGCATTTATCCGTATGTTTTGACGAGGCAAGAAAAACATCTCTCAATTCGCGCCTTTACCGACAGAATGAAGCGCGAAGCGTACGAGGGACAAAATGGCGTTTGCCCATTCTGTAAGAAGCAGAAAAAAGATAAAAAACAATGGGATATTTCCGAAATGGAAGCCGATCACATAACGCCTTGGCACGAAGGCGGGAAAACGGTTGCAGAGAATTGCCATATGCTATGCAAGAAACACAATCGAACTAAATCTGGAATATAAAGGCCATGTTTTTTACCAGAACGAAAAATAAACTTTACCGCACCAAGAAATTTTGGCTTGCAAAAAAATGGCTTGGAGACAAGCCTGTTTTTTCATTTTGGAAAAGCGTTACCGCGGCAGCTATACAGCTAATAGATTTACAATCTACAAAGATATTTTGTTGCCCACGTTAACCTCTTTTGCGTGGGCAACTATTTATTCTGCTTTTATCGTATTCGTTTTGGAGCTTTTCAATGTATATTATCCAGTGAGCGTTCCGTTTGATAATCAGGCAATTGATACCTTTCTAAGTGTAATCGCAAGTGTCTCTGGAGTCTTCTTGGGTTTGTATTTTACCGCTATATCCAGTATTGCAAGCAATTATCTCTTGCGTGCTCCACAAAACGTTAAACGTTTTTTTCTATCGGAACCTAGGGGTCAACAGTATATTCGCACGATAGCCATAACAGCAATTGTCAGTATCTTTTACATCGTTACCAAGTCATTTGGGCACACTATTCATCCAGCAGGAATCGTGTTTCTTTCCTTGTTGGTTGCGTATATAGTCATTAGATTTTGGCACGTTGGCTCAAGTGTATTTTACTCGCTAGAACCAGAATTTGCGTTGCCTTGGATAACACGGGACGTACTTTTTTCTATGAAGAAAATTATCCCGCCAGGGTTTCAGTGGAATAAGCCCGCACTACAAAATCATCACCGAAGCCTAGTTGCTGCAAAATGTGATGTGATAAAAAATTTGGTTCGTTTCGGTAAAGAGGATATAAAACTTTCGGACGAGCAGATTGAAATAACAATGAGGTACATTGGTAGACTATTGTTTTCTTACGCAACATTTAAAAATAAAACGCCAACCGATAGCTATTGGTTTGAAACAAAAAACCAATTTCAAGATTGGACTCTTGCCGACTCTTCACAGATTGCAATCGCGCTTAATACAGGGACACCACTCCAGCCCCAAAATATAAAAAACTACACTTGGTTTGAGGAGGAGCTACTAAATATAGCTATTCAGGTTTTTCAGTCCTTTTCTGATTCAAGGAAATTCATCTCAAGTGCACAAAGTATGGACGTACTTGTAGAAGTCGCAGAGATTTACGGGGCAGACTTTGATGTGAAAAGTGCAACGTTGTTGTTTGAGAAACTTAAACCCATAAAAGACCTGGTGTATACAATACAGGCTGGTAGTGCTCAGCACTTACTCAAAGCACAACTAGCTTTCGTGGACGCCCAGGGGCGACTTGCGACTTCTACTCTGTTGGGTCTCACAAAATATTTCAGAGAACATACGTGTGAGGACGTAATAAATCGTATTATGAGCATCGGGTGGTCAGCGAAGAAAGAAATATATTTAACAGGATTGCCAACCACAATGCTTCCTCGACTGGAATCTTTCTATAGCTATTTAAGAAACGAGAAATCAATTGAGGGTAAGCGCGTGACAGCCGATTGGTATATTAAGACCTGCTGTTTACAACAATATGTATATTCGCTGAAAGCATATTTTGATTTTTTGAAGTCTCTGCACTCCGAGCATTTTCAGATACACTTTGATGCACTGGTATCTGGGCAGCAACCACAGCTTGCAGTTCACCTTATTCAAAAATGGAAAGAGTTTGCATCCAAGTACCGTAAAATGGTTGACGAGTTAAAAAAACACATAGAATGTATCACCCCCCATCGTCTTTTGAGCGACCTTCCGTGGGTTGATTTTAATTTCGATGAAGAGATAAAGGTTGCCGAAACACGCAAGAAAGAGGTAACAGACAAAATGGTGCAACTGCTACCTCAATTGCAAACTCTTAAGACTAGTGATGATTTGCCTGATTATTTTGGACAGGCACTCACAGAGGGTGTCCAGGCTTGCTATGATGCTTGTGAGGATAAAGACCAGGAGAGGTTAAAGAGAATTTTTCCATTTGTTTTTACTGCCACTCTTGCTGCACACGATAGGCTGCGAGCAAAAGTTAAAGACTGGACCCAGATCAATAGCCAGGTAATATTTTCAACCGAACCGCTTGAAAATCTTTTTGATATCAGTGGGTATGCAAAACTTTATTCAGAGCTATATGAAGAACCTGCCCTCTGGTTTGTTATAGAACTGGTTTGGAATACATACTTCAAAGCGGTAGATGCCAAGAAGGTAATTGAATTCATTGCTGTAATAAGTAGCTACAGAGACAGCTTGTTTACAATAATGCCCCAGGAGACACTTCGGTTTCATTGGTGGATTGATTTTGAGAAGAAGTTAAGAGAGCGCGGAATCCCAGTCTTCCCAGATGACAGGAGTTATAGGCGTACCCATCAAAGCCCAGTAATACGAGTTCTTGAACGCTCTGGTGGGTTATTAAGGTTAATGGCTTTGGCAAGAGATATTTTCTTTGTTACCTATTTATCAACCTTGCCAGCCGCAGAAGGCGTAAAGCTTCCTGATAGACATAATTTCAAAGAATCAATGCAAGAGGAGCAACAAAAACCAAACCAAGAAATAGATGAAGATGAATAATTTTATTAAAAAAATAAAAGAAGCAATCAAGTCTTTCTTAAAAGACCCGCTATTTTTGAGACGCTGGGAAGAACCCTGGTATTCTCAAAGGCGCAATGACAACCAGCTTTCAGTGCGTATATCCGGGCGCCATAAAAGAAAGGCATATCCATATCACGGAGATTTATATATGTTCGTCCAAGATATGTATACAGGTATTATGCCTTTTATGATTTACAGGGGTGAAAGAGAAAAATATCCTGCAAGACTTGAACCGACAACAACACCAGAGAGACAAAGGATGATTGTTGAAGGCATATCTAACCGCGACCATAGACACTTTCTTGAAGACGCAATATGCGAGTTTGTGAGCACGACCGCCAATGTTCTTTTTTCAGATGGCGTGGCGTATTACGAGATTATCTACCAAAAAAACGACGCTGGAGAAGTGCAAAACTTCGGTTTCGAGTTATTACAGCCGTTTTATTTATTCCGTTTCTGGAAAAATTATTATCAAATTGTGCCGTGGTGGGAGGCAAAAGAATCTCATACACGCGCACAGATTATTAAAATACCAGCCGAGAAAATCTTGCGTATTGATTTCCCAAAACAATATGGTGGAAAACGAAAATTACATTACCTACTGAAGCGTCTGTACCAGTTAAGTAAAGAGTTAATACCAAAGTTTCAAATGGATGCAATGGGTAAAAATGAGAACATCGGTTTTGATCTCGATGAGTTTAGTAGGGCTAAATACTTGGAAATTGCCAAGCTCACAAAAAAGTTTGGCTGGGGCCAGCGCCAACGTTCTGATAAATACATAACTGAATACTATAGGATGTTGCGATTTTTACGCGAAAAGAAGTTGGAAGCGTTTTTGCGAGAACATATAATCGAGGAGTTGAATAAAGCACTAAATCGTCAGCCCTTGAATCTTGGCGTGAGAATGGTAATGATAAATATGTTTTCAGTAACAAATGTTGTGGAGCAGGAAAAGCTATTGAAGAAAGGCGATGTTGCGTTTAAGGATATATGTAATGTCTTGAAACCTTGATAAACTAACCCCACCCATCACCCTTTGAA
>MGXQ01000037.1 GCA_001801405.1 Gammaproteobacteria bacterium RIFCSPHIGHO2_02_FULL_42_13
CTTTACCCAGTGCGTCCAGCCGCCCTCTCGTGGCGCGTCCGGGTCATGCATGATAAGCGCAAGAGACTTCATGCCTTGTGGCACTCCAGAGATTTCAAGCGGAGGAGACATATCTTCTCCGTCGCAGGTAAATTTTTCAGGAATCATCCCGTTGTGAGGAAACGCACTGCTTGTTACCTTAATTTCTTGCATAATGGTCTCATGAGATGGCATTACTTTGGGTTCTGCGTTTTTCTTCCAGACAAAAACCGCAACGCCAGCCAGTACTAACATTATAATCCAAACAGCCCACGTCTTCATAAACTTACAGTACGGTGAATTACGAAACTCGTCGAAGGCGCGTGTTTTTCAGAACCTTGCGGAGCGCGATGGCGCGAGCAGAGTAAAAAATCAGCAGATTTTTATGCATGTTCGGAAAAACACGCGCCGAGTAAAGAGTTTCGTAATTCACACTACAGTAGCATACATTCAAGATTTGGTCTGTGGATAACTTTCGGTTTTGTTTCGGTATAGCATGATATACTTTCGGTATGCCACTCACTCCCAAACAAAAGAAGGTTCTTGAATTCGTGAAGAAATATAGCAGCAGGCACGAGTTTTCTCCTTCGCTCCGGGAGATTGGAAAGCACATCGGCGTAAGCTCCCCCGCCACGGTGCATCAGCATCTCACCGCTTTAGAGCGCAAAGGATTTCTAGGACGCGAGAAAAGTCAGCCGCGCTCTATTACTATACAGCCTCTGGAATCCATTGAATCGCCTTATTCCGGCGCCGTGGGTGTGAATTCTATGACCCTACCAATCGTCGGTTCAGCAAATTGCGGACCGGCGGAGATTCTTGCGGAAGAGAATATCGAGGGGTACTTGAAAATCTCCACGTCGCTACTCAATCGGCGAGATGGACTGTTCGTTGTTCGAGCCTCCGGCGATTCAATGAACAGGGCAAACTTCTTCGGCAAGACGATTGAAGACGGCGATTTTGTTATTATTGACTCCCTGGACCGAAGCGCCAAGCACGGCGACTATGTCCTCTCTATCATAGACGGGTGCGCCAATCTCAAAAAGTTCATCAGTGACCGAAACGGCCAGAAAATGCTCCTGTCCGAATCAAAATCAAAAAAGAACTACAAACCCATCTTTCTCCACGAAGCCGACGATTTCATGGTTAACGGCAAAATTATTTCAGTTATAAAGAAGTAAAGCATCTGCTATAATTATGCCCATGAGTACACTGACAACTTCTAAAACTGCCATCGTTTTCACTTCTGATGCTCGGAAGAAAGTTTTGAGTGAGCATCTTGCTGATTTCAACGAGGAACTTCGTCAGCTTTTTATTACATCTCAATTGGATATAAAGCGGAAGTTTGTACCAAATGAAGAATTTCTATCGTGGCGAAAAACTGAAAGTAAACCGGACGAAGGTGCATTCTGCCTAGAAACAGGATATACCTTTTTAAATGAGGTTCTGCTGCTTTGGGTTTGCAGGGATAAAGGATTATTGCAATTTGAGACTATAACGAACGGACAGAAACTGTACGTTCTTAAGAAAGAGGCGGAAGAAATTTACGCGCACATTTTCATTGCGAATCTTTTTGACTGGTACGTCCCGAGTGATTCACTGCTCCAAAAGATCAGCGATTCCTTTAGCGCCTATGATTTTTCGAGAACAGATCGGGATATTCTCGGAAAACTATATGAACAATTTATTACCAAGGAGGAGAGAAAGAGTTTGGGTCAATTTTATACTCTTGAACCGGTTGTGGATTATATTTTGGACCAGGTTGGATATACCCAAAATATCAACAATAAGAAAATAATCGACATCTCTTGCGGTTCTGGCGGATTTACTACCCGCGCTGCTAATCGCCTTATCGCCAAATTGGGAAAGTCAGACAATGCCGAATCGATAATCGAGACGGTTATAAATAGTGTCTATGGATTGGATATCAACCCATTTGCCTGTTACCTTGCAGAAACGAATATCCTCATACAACTACTCGACCTGATTATTGAAGCTAAAAGAAAAAATCGAGACTATGTTGTACCCAAAATCCATATATTTCAGACAAATACCATTGCAGCCCCATCTCTTGTGGACGGAAATGAGCAAACCGTTTGGGATGTAAAAAATAAAGCGGGTGCGTTTCAGAGTGGTTTTGATTTTGTCGTCGGCAACCCCCCCTACCTCGAAGCCAAGCGAATGGACAGAAGCACCAAGGAGCTGTGCGCAAAGAGTTGTCCTAGAGTAGCGCACGGGGCGTTTGACTTGTTCGTATGCTTTATTGATACGGGGCTCCGACTTTTAAAGGAAGGCGGGAGACTGGGGTATATCTTCCCGAATAAATTTCTCATCGCGAACTATGCAAAAGATATGCGGGAAATAGTCCTGAACGATTACTCAATCAAGGAAATAATTGATGTGTCGGAATGCGATGTGTTTGAAAACGTTTCGGTGTACCCCGTTATTTTCATAGTCGAGAACAAAAAACCCAACAAGAATATAATTAAAACTGCAGAAAAAATCAGAAGCACGCAAGAGCTTGTTGAAAAGAGTTTTTGTACAAGCACCGTCAGGCAAGACGCATATCGGCGAGATAGTCTGGTCTTTTTTATACTACCGAACGGTAGGACGGAACATTCACTGCTCGCGAAACTACTTGATGAGCGCTCGCAGCCGCTTGAGAACTATCTTGCGCTCAAATGGACAATTTCATTTCATGCCTCCGGATTGCGTGAGCGGTTTCTCTCTCCTGAAAAACCAAGATCTGCATTTGCAAAAAAACTAATTGGCGGGAAGTCTTTCGCAGGCAACGATGATGTGCAGAGATATCGACTAACATGGGGTGGTTGGTGGATCGACTATGATGAGAAGCGGGCTAAAAAGCAAGGGAATCAGCTCCCACCTAAAAAAATATTCGAGCAGGAGAAATTGATCATCTGTCAAAATGCGTTGCGTCTACGAGCTGCGTACGACACCAGACACTATTACTGCAAGGACACATTCTTTGTAGCCTATTTGAAGGACGCGGCAAAGCAGAATTTTGACCTAAAGTTTTTCCTCGCCCTTCTTAATTCGAAACTACTTCACTATTACTATGCCAACATCTATAAAGGCACGCACATTGCGGGTGGATACTTGCACTATTTAGTGGGATATCTCAACAGTTTGCCCATTGTAAAGCCAACCGAGCACCAACAAAGAGAGATTGTTGCCTTGGTGGAAAAAATAATGGCAACGAAAGACAACGAAAAATTCAAAGAAATAGACGATGAGCTAGATCATTCAATCTATCAGCTCTATGGCTTAACCAGCCAAGAGGGTAAGATTGTGGACGCTTCTACCGACCATTTTTCAAAAAACTGACAATAAAATCCTTGAACTCAAACAATGTTGTCTTTCTGGGTTTGTTATTTTTGTCTTTGCGCTTGCCTTCTCGAAGAATGAAAATCTTGTCTATTCCATGTCGAAGGTTGGAACTTTCGAGCGAAGCTCCCCATTCTTCCGTTAGCTCTAAAACATTCGCAAAAACACAAAACTTAATTCCTTCCAATAAATTTACTGATCCACTGATGTTGTCTTTGATAACTCGAGACTCTCCGATCAGCTCTTTCAATCTAATCATATCAATATACTCTTTGCATTCGATAATCATTAGCGGTTTGTCGTCTTTTCTTCTAAAGATGACAAAATCACCGCCCAACTTCAATATAAATTCCTTGTCATTATGAAAGACTTTCCTGGCAGAAAGACCGCTTTTACGATTTGCGGTAACTTTTTTAGCATAATACGCATTTTCAAAACCAAGCTCCTTGATGATTTGACGGATGAGGGTTAAAACGAAGAATTCGTCCTTAAATCCTACAAGCGAAGAAATTTGTCGTTCTTTCAACTTATACTTCTTGGCGATGTTATAGAAATAATTGTAATCAAGAGTACAAAAAATAGAGATGGTTTCATTACTAGTTTTACCAACTATTTCTGGCGCCACATAGGTCTGGAAGATGTTTTTTGCACCAAGCATGTGTTTCTTCGCTCGTTTTGTCATAGAATTAACAAATTTTAGTCATGCGTATCATCCCACATTTCCTATGGATTTACCATCGTTCTGTAGATTCTTATTTGTAACTGCTAAAACGAATTGGATATCGAAATCTAGAGGGCTTGGTTGCATGGCGCGGGAGCTAGGAAGGAGGGTTTGAAGCGGCGGAAGTTGTTGAGTCCTTCCTCATTACACAAGATTGTACTGGATTCCCGCTTGCGTGAGGATGACCGAAAAATACGAAATGAGAGTTTTATTTCGACGAGCGAGGTGAGGAAGCGAATACATGAAGCTTCCGCAAGACTTTGAGCGTTCCGTCTTCGGAATGCGAAACGTGTACCATTCCTGTAGGGAAAGCCGCGCGGGCGTCTCGTGTGCATGGCGTCCGAGCGAAGTCGAATCAAAGGGTTTAATACCCCGTAGCGTGCTACGGAGGTAGGGCGGGTCTTCGAGCTCACATTGAGTCCAGAGCTTGCTCTGGGGTCAATATCCTTTATTACAAAAGCGAAGCTTGGCCGCTCTCTTCGGTCCCGACCGCGCCCCATGAAGAAAGGAACTTGGCGAGAAAATCAAGCGGATGCTTTTCGGGCGCGACGAAATCGGCAAGGACGAGCCCAACCACGACGAGAATGTGATACTCTTCTTGCCCGGTTTGAAGCGCCTTCTTCCATGCGCCATGAAGTGTATTGACGAAGACGGTATCCTCAATGATGCGGCCGAGCATCTCCGGCGCATCGGAAAAATCTTCTAGCGCAAGCGAGAGTCCGGGTTTCTTGCGAGAACCTTCTTCTGTACCCTTTTTCTTTTTTTGCTTCGCCTTGTCTTGAACGGCATCTCGAATGCTCTGCTCCGGAGCAGGCGTTTCTTCTTCGCCACCGATGCGTCCAAGCTCTTTTTTCCGCAGAGGTGTCTTGCCATGTGGACCCCGCTTCCCGCCAAGGAGCGTATCAAGTTCAGGGAATTCCGACGAAAGCTCCTCGAGCGCCGTTTCAATCTGGCGCTCCAGCGGTTTGATATTTCTTACTGCGCTTTCGCGCTCTTTCTCTGCATACTCGCCAAGCGAGCGAAGCACCGGCAAAATCGCCTGCTGAACCGCTTTTCGAAGGCGATAAAACTTCCGCAAGTGAACCGCGTCCGTGAGAAAGTCGCTCTTGCTCGTGGTGAGCACCTCCGAGAGCGCGGGGATTTCCACGAGGCCGCACAAGTTTTCCGCGCTTTTCGGTATGATGCCGACCCACTCCCAGCCGGTTTTTATAACTTTGCCGTACGTTGAGACCGAAAGCCCCGAGGCGATATGCCGCTCATTAGGAGCGCGGCCGGCGAATCGCGCGAGCCAACCTTGCTCCAGCACTTTCTTCGTGAGGAATCCCGCGCCGATAGGCCTTCGGCTCTTTCCGAGAAACACGCGGAATCCGTTATCAATCCGCTGTTCCGCTTCGGAAAGCAAAAGAGGCTCGCCGTTGACGGTTATCTCCACGCCTTTCCGGTATACATAATGCAGGATTTCCTCGCGAAGATACTCGTGGAGCAGAGGATAAAAATGCTTGATGATTGTATCGGTGACAAATTCTTTCCGTAGCAGATGCGAGTCTGTATCGGTAAAATGGAGGGTTACGCTCGTACCCCGCGGATACGATACCGCATCAGTCGTCGGGATGAATTTCCATGGCGCGCGATACGGATTCGTAATGCGCCATTCCGTCGCGGCGCGGGAACCTCTGCCTCCTTTGCTCTCCGTCACAACCCGTTCCGCGAGAAGAAGAGAGAGTTTGGCTCCCACCCCGGCAAAACCGATGCCTTGGCCCCGCACTTTATCCGATGCGGCGATGTTGTGGTACTCCTTGAGCGCGGCGCGCTTCATCCCCGAACCGTTATCAATACAGCGCATGAAGAGCGCTGTCTCGTCAATGACAACGTCAAAGCGCGTCGCCTTGGAGTCAAGCGCGTTCGCCAAAAGCTCTGTCAAAATCACCTCTTCAAGCGGTGAGCCGTAGGAATCCCGCATATCCTCAAGAAGGTGTTTCAAATTGACGCGCGTTTCGTTCTGCATGCCGATAACTGTATGCCGACCTTACCCGAAACGCAATCGTATTCTCGCTAGGAATTAGAAAAATCCTCCGTCCTACGGCCACTCCGGCCTGAAACTGAAATCGTTCAGTCGGACGAGTCTACTTTAGAAAAGGAAAACTGGGAAACTTGGCGGCGACGACTGCGGGGAAGCATTATTTCTTTTTGCCGGAGGATTTCTTTTTGACCGTGGGCGTTTTCTTTTTCGCAGTGGGAGCGCTGACGGTGTCAACAATGGTATCGCGCAGAGTTTGGGAGTTCGTTTGCGCGGCTTTCGGAGCAGTGTGCGCCGTAGTTCCCAGAATGTTCAGGAGCTTGTCGAGCTTGGAGACGACAGTCGCGAGTTGAATCTTCAGGTCGTCAAGACGTTTGTCTTCTCCGCTTCCCTGCTGTGGCGCTCCTCTGAACGGACGCGGAGAAAAATCTTGTCGAGGAGCGTTGTCCCTCTTCTGAAAATTGGATGGTGCACGGTCGCCACGGTCTTGCGGCCCCATTGCCTGAAAACAGTCTTTGCAGTAGACGGGCCGGTCGCCGCTTGGGCGAAACGGAACCTCGCACGGTCTACCGCACTTTGCGCAGGTCGCTTTGAACATCTCCCGCTCGCCGCGGTCGCCGCCTCTGAAGCTTGGTCTGTCGTCGCCAAAACTCTGCCTCCCGCCTGAACTTCGGTAGATGCCGCCTCCCTTCTGTTTGTTGCCGCCAAATTTCTTAAAATCTCCCATGTTTGTATGAAGTTACTAATTTACTAATAGTGAATGCACAGTCTACACCAAAGAGATGGAATATGAAATATGGAGTATGAAATACCGAAGAAAAGGATTTACGACTTAAGAAAAAGACGGGCGAGA
>MGXQ01000038.1:0-231 GCA_001801405.1 Gammaproteobacteria bacterium RIFCSPHIGHO2_02_FULL_42_13
CGTAATAGGCGTAGGTAAATATCCCCTCTGTCGCCGCTGTCATGGTCAGCCTGTTTCCGACGTTATCGTAACTGTAGAATATGGTGGCGGTTATACTGAGGGGGTTGTGGCGGAGATGAGCTTATTCTCGAAATCGTAGGAGTGGGATTTTTACTTAGGCAGAGTGTCCCGAAGTGACATACCCCTTATTAACTTAGCGAAGTATTAAATATATCATTTTGAGGGCTCGGG
>MGXQ01000038.1:280-6743 GCA_001801405.1 Gammaproteobacteria bacterium RIFCSPHIGHO2_02_FULL_42_13
AGATTTTGGGCTATATGTACATGCTCCCATGCTTTTTGGTAATCTTCCACCACGAAATAATATGTGGCGATATTTACATGGGCATCACCATTTTTAGGATCTATTTCTAATGCTTTCTTTAACATAGGTAATGCTTCATCCTTTTTATTAATATAAAGCAAAGCTAATCCTAGATTACTATATGAATGTGAATATGAAGGATCTAATTCTATAGATTTTTTATAATTCTCAATTGCCAAATCTAATTTGTTTTGTAAGCTATATACATAAGCAATACCGAAATAAGCAGGCGCGAAATTCTTATCGATTATAAGGGCTTGATTAAAACGCTTCAAAGCGGTTCCTAAATCTCCCTTGTGAAAATAACTCCATCCAAGTTCTACCGCTTTTCTTGCGCGTTCTTTAACTTCATCGCCATAGGAATTAAAACACATTATTGTTAATAATGTAGTCGCAAATATAACTCTAAATAGCTTCATTTTTACGACGAGTAAACTTTCTCACCAGAAGACCAACTAATCCCCAGCATAATGAATTGCTGATAAGCACTTTAGGAGTTAACCATCCCGTCATTTTATACACAACTTCACCATTTGTGCTCAGAACATAAGGGTATATTTTTAACAAAAGACTCGGCCAATTGGCAACCCAAAATATAAAGTTTGCAAAGCCTTCTACGATATTACTACCAACCGCAGCAAAGTTCATAAAACATATCATTGTAAAGGTGAAATTAAATATCAATGGCAGTAAGGCGAAGAGAATAATAAATACCGTTACATTTACCGATTTTTTCTTATCCATAATGTTTCCTTTTTTAGTTTAATCGCACACAAAAATTAGAGGTTACAAACTCGAAAGAGGTGCTGTTCCAAAATAAAGTAAGAAGTTAGATTCTTCGTTAAAAGAGTTCTCATTTATCTACTCTCCTCTCAAATTATGGAAGAAAGCGATCAAAATACCACTCTGCAAGTTCACGATCAATTTTAGCATCGTTAACATTTGGAGCAGGAGTATTCCATTTTCTCGGATCTGGTGTGCCCCGCTTGAAAACGTCCCCATTGACTTATTCATTGGCCTATTGCTTAGCCCTGTGCGTTGTTATCATCGAGGCAAATTCCTCTATGGTTTTCCAATAATCATTACCGGCGACCCAAAAGAAATCATTATGATTTGCGCCATCAACCCATAAGTGCATCTTGGGCGGGTTCGCCTTATTGAACAATGCCTGCCCATGCCAAAAAGGAATTATCTTATCATTTTTGCCGTGCATTACTAATATGGGACAATGTATGTTTTTTATTCTTGCCAAATTATTAAATTTATCGAATGGGACCAAGGGTATGCGCGTCCTTATTCTGAGCGCTGATACGCATCCGCTTTCTATGATCAAACCTGCTACTTTATGCTTCAAGGCAAGTTCAACCGCTGCCCCGCTTCCGACAGAACGTCCAAGAAGAATTATTCGGTCCGGATCAATCTTCAAATCGGTAATTAAGTAGTTGTAGGCAGCTTCGATATCCCTATAGATATTCTTTTCGGAAGGCCTGCCCGTGCTTGTGCCATAGCCTTCATAGTCGTAGGAAAAGGTCGAAAACCCATGGTCTCTAAATAGCTCCATTAACGGTCTAAGGTCGCCTATGTCTTCAGCGTTGCCGTGGCTGTATAGGATGATAAATTTGGCGTTCTTTGCGGGTAGATAGGCGGCTGATATCTTTGCGCCGGTGCCGGTATTTAACTTAATTATTCCGGGCCCGTCTGAATAGCTTGAAGGTCTGGGGTAGAAGATAAGGTTATCCGAAAAGAAAAACCCATAGATAAACAGGCAAATATATATTTCCGATATCGAGATGAGAAGTCTCTTTAAGGTGAACTCTCCGATAAGCACATGTTTTAGTTTCTTCCCATCCCAATGCATCTAATATTTATTCTCCAGAAGAGGAGTATCTTTTTCAATTCCACCACGCACGCATACACGCTAATATTCCCTTATTTAAGGGCGATAATCACAATATGCATGAGGCGCTATAAGTTATTTTAATTTTAGAGTGATCAAGTGGCTTACGGCTACAATAGTCGCAAGTATAAATAACACCGACAATAATACCGACGTAATAATGTCAACGATCGTAAGACGATGTCGTATTATTCGGGTAACAAGATATGCTGACATGCCAATTCCGAGCAAAATTACACCAACTGACATCACTATTAGTAGAGTTGAACTTGATTCCAGCATCAACATAAATGCAAGCGCAACTTCAAGAGCACAAAGAAAAAAAATAGTCACATTGCTCATTTACAAGACCCCTCTTTTTTGGAAGATTGTTTATTTTTATTCTCTTGAGAAAATTTATTCTTGAAATAATCATACATATCTTTGGAAAAGGTTCGACACATTGAATCGGTAAGGCGATAAGGACCTTGTACTTTTTCACGTACCATTTCGTTAAGTAAATGTATGGCCTCCCTATCTTGTTCTGGCGTCGTAATTAGATAGTGATCGGTAAAAGATTCGGGCACAGTTTTTGCATCGTCCTGCATAACTTGACCAGTGATGCCATTTCCAAATGACAAACCTACCCACGCATAAGTATAGGAGACATAGGCCCCTAATGGATTTCCTACGTTAATATTCTCATGGAGCGAATTCCACGCCTCACCGACCCATATATCAGTACCCAGGGGATCTATCTTATTTATGGGGTCATTCCAGCAGTAGATATATTGGTTCGGTCCATGGTCTTGTATCTATAGGCTTCTGTCAAAGCCTGCCCGCCGTTAGGCGTGGAGCCGGTCTGATTTGTTATGTTCCCGAATGCGTCATAGTCGTAGGTCTGAACTACCGCTCCGGATGAGTCTGTTATCTGGTTTACGTTGCCGAGGTTGGAGTCGTGGTAGTAATAAGTTTTGAATATAACATCTAATACCATGCCGCGGTCTAAGGCCACCTCAGGGATATGTCCGGCCGCAGGTAATGCGGGCTCAATTGAGGATATGAGTCCTCCTATGCCTCCTATTGATAAAGGATTCTTTGTGTAGACTACCTTTGTGGCATCAGAGGCGTCTCTTTCAATGAGCGAGGTTAAGCCGTCGTAGATGTATTTTACTATATTGCCGCCTACATTGGAAGAGGTTCTTCTGCCGTCGCCGGAGGAGGTGTTGGAGGATGGGGTTGTGGCGGAGATGAGCCTTCTCTCGAAGTGGTAGAACTATGATTTTTACTTAGGCGGAGTGTCCCAAAGTGACACGTCCCTTATTGCTCCGCGTTACCTATTACGTATTTTCAGGGAAAAATCATTTCTTTATAAAACTAGCTATAGTTGCAAAAAACCAAAATGAGTTTTCGCAAATATGTAGTATAAGAGAAGGAATTATAGATTTGGTACGCTGGTAAAGAAAAACAAAAATGATGCCCGTTAAGATTAATACTATTGCATCGGCAATCGAATGTAAAGGGTGAATCAACACCCAAATAAGTGCGCATAAAATTAAAGCCCTTTCATAACTTAATCTTGACTTAAATATGGGATACAGATAACCTCTAAAAAACATCTCCTCTATAATAGGACCCATCAATCCTATCAATATACCCCACAATATTATATTGCTTGTCTTGGATGACATTTTTTCTATCCATAAATTTGTATATTGGTTCGCAAATACTTCCAAGCCCGTAAAATAAACTAAGATTAATTTGCCAGTTACTAAAATAAAACCACAACTTACGCCAATTATTAAATTTTTAACTAAGTTATGCCGTATCCCTATTATTGACCTTAAGGAAATTCTCCTTCTTCTTATAATGAACCCAAAAGTTAAAATGAGAACCAAATCGTAAAAACTCTGTTGTAATACAAAAAGGAAGCCTAAATTATTAAGGACGAAAGTAAAATTAAATTTTATGCTCAAGATTAGAAAAAAGTGTAGAAGATAAAATATAATTTGAGTGGCTAATAAAATTAGAAAAGCGTCTATGGCCTTAAAATTATCTCTATGAAATCCATCTAAAGGATTTGGTTGTCTTTTAGATATAGCATAAATAATAACTAATGCTATAAAGAAAAATACCATATTTCCCAATAAAGGATTTAACATAATGTTTTATCTCCAAGATGGGTGCAAATTAACCGAAGAACATTGTATAAGACTTGCATAAATTTCCTATGGTTCGCATTTTTATCCTCTTAGGGATATATTTATTAGTGCATTTTAACTTTCATTCCGCCAACGTTTAGGTCTCCATTTTTGTCAATTTCAAAATAAAAGCTAGGATTTCCACTGACTTTTAGAGCAGCTTGTATTGCAGCTTTGATGATATCTTGACTTACCTTTACGCTCTCAGGAGAAGGTGGAGATAGCACTACTTTATTCGGATTTGGTTTTTGAGAAATATTTTTTAAGGCATTCATCCACTCGTTTATCTTCTCTTCAACTATACTTTTATTACTTAAACCAAAAGCTGCAAGTGAGCCTCTTGCTAGAGCCAATTCTTGAGCAATTAATACCTCTGGGTCTGTCAGTGCCAGATTCATCATAGTAACCCAGTCAGTAATATTTTGATCTATACACAGCCCCCACGGATCTATTTTATTTACGGGGTCATTCCAGCAGTAGATATATTGATTCGGTCCATCACCCATGCCTAACGGGTCTTTGGTGATGAAGCGGCCTATCAGGGGGTTGTAGTACCTTGCTCCGAAGAAGATTAATCCTGTCTCAGGGGAGTATTCCTTGGTCTTGTAGGCGTATTTGGTTGTCAAAGAGCCGGTCTGGTTTGTTATGTTGCCGAATGCGTCGTAGTCGTAGGTCTGAACTACCGCTCCGGATGAATCGGTTATCTGGTTTACGTTGCCAAGGTTGGAGTCATGGTAGTAATAAGTATCGAATATTATGCTTAAGACTTTACCGCGGTCTAAGGCCACATCAGGGATATGTCCAGCCGCAGGCAAGGCGGGCTGTATTGAGGATATTAGCCCTCCTATGCCTCCTGAAGAGAAAGGATTCTTGGTGTAGACCGCCTGCGTTGTATCAGAGGCGTCTCTTTCAATGAGCGGGGTTAAACCATCGTAGATGTATTTTACTATAGTTCCGCCTACATTGGAAGAGGTTCTTCTGCCGTCGCCGGAGTAGGTGTAGAGAGTCTGGATTCCCGTTGTCACGGGAATGACACTACTTGCGGAAGCGGGGGCGGGAATGACACTTACCAGACGGTTCTCGAAATCATAGGAGTAGGACTTGGCGCCTGAGAGGGTTGATGTCTCGGTTATGAGGCTGCCGTTGTTGTCGTAGGAGTAGGAGATTGCTTCGTCCGCCTGAGGCGGACTCGCTGAGCTGACCCTTGAGGTTATCTGGTTGGCGTTATTATATGAATAGGTTATCGGGATGCCGTCTCTTGTTTCTGTTAAGCGGTTGCCTGATGGGTCGTAGGTGTAATTCCTGGAGAAAGACGATGAGCCTGTTTTATCCTCGTGGGTGAGGCGTCCCGCGTCGTCATAGGCATAGTTATAGGCGTTTAGGTCCTTGTCGGTTATCTTTGTAAGCTGGGAAAGAGAGTTATAGTCGTAGTGGTAGGATGAGATAGTCTGTAACGAGCCGTTCTTTACCGTTAGGTCCTTAGTCTTGTCGTTTTTATAATAAGAGAAGGTTGTGGTTGTCCCGTTAGAATAAGTCATTCCGGTGAGCCTATTTGCCGTGTCGTAGGAGAAGGATGTCGTCTGGGATTGGGGGTTGGTCAATGACTTCTGCAGATTGTTGTCGTAATAGGCGTAAGTAAATATCCCCTCTGTCGCCGCTGTCATCTTAATTCTATTTCCAACGGCGTCGTAACTGTAGGATATCGTGTCATTCGGCTGGGGAGACTCGACGCCTGTAAGCCATGTCCTGTTGTTGTAGGTATAGGAAGTTAGCCCTTCCTTATCGGTCATCTGGGATACCTTGCCGTATCTGTTGTAGGCATATTCGACCTTGCTTGCGTCGGGATAGGTTGCCGTCTTTAAGTTCCCTGCCAGATCGTAGGAATACGTTATCGTCTTTGCGTTCGCGTCTGTCTTGGTTTTAAGCTTTCCGTTGTTGTAGTAGGTGTAGGTTGTAACCTTACCCAACGGGTCGGTTTCGCTTAAAAGGAGGTTTACGTCCGGGTCATAGGCATAGGTTGTAATGCGTCCGTTAGGGTCTGTTACGGATATGAGATTGCCGACCTCGTCGTATGTATTGGTAACGGCGTCGTTTAATCCGTCTTTTATCGTCTTTAAGCGGTAGAGCTTGTCATATGTCCTTGCCTGGACGGTCAAGAGGCTGCCGTCGGGCTTGTATTTCTTCATAGTGGTGTAGGCGTCTGAATGCAGCAGCGGAGGCGAGTTCTCGTAGGTGTATAAAGTTATGAAGCCCTCGGGGTCTGTTACCTTTTTAAGCCTGGAATAGTGGTCGTATTCGTATCGGGTTATAAGAGCGCTCCCGCCGG